>VMCP01000017.1 GCA_008081305.1 Bacteroidota bacterium
TGAGTAGCCCTGCGGGGGTGAATTTATCAATTCTTGTATTCCACATTTTGAGAGCGAATTTAACGAGTTTCTTTCCTCGTAGAAAAAAGAACTTTCATCTATTCTTTTTTTTACCTGTTAATTACCCGTTGAAAACCCAGGGACCCTTATTGTAAGCATCTAGTATTGTTGCGGGATGTAGACCAAAAAACCAATGTGGGTATTGTCTGTATATTAAAACCTTGTGCAATTCGTGATTGCCTTTCTACCAACGTACTTTTGTACCAACAAAACAAAAAAATTATGTCATCAGCACCAATCGATACATCATTGGAACACCCTAGCGGAATTTCCGCGTATTACGGAGAATTAGTTTTTGGACCCAAAGCGCAACAAGGTTATTTGCCGCAGCATTCCATTGACGAGATCCATAAATCAAGTCATGATGGTCACACGATTAATCGTGATGCTGCCGATGAGATTGCCTCGGGTATGAAGAAATGGGCCCTTGATAAAGGAGCAACCCACTACACGCATTGGTTCCAGCCATTGCGCGGAAGTACCGCAGAGAAACACGATAGCTTTTTTGAACCAACAGGTGTTGATTCTGGAATTGAAGTATTTAGTGGAGAAGCGCTAGCACAGCAGGAGCCGGATGCTAGCTCTTTCCCGAATGGAGGTATACGTAATACTTTTGAAGCGAGGGGTTACACTGCTTGGGATCCTAGTTCTCCAGCGTTTATTTTGGAAAAGGGGGGGGTGCGCACCCTGTGTATTCCAACCATATTTGTTTCATATACGGGTGAGGCTTTAGATTATAAAGCCCCGTTATTAAAAACATTAGACTTTGTTAGAAAAGCGGCATCTGATGTTTGTCAGTTATTCGATACTGATATTACAGATGTATCCGTTTCTTTGGGTGTAGAGCAAGAATATTTTTTAGTTCGTGAAGAACTCTACATGCAGCGTCCGGATTTAATGTATGCTGGCAGGACCCTCTTAGGTCATGCTCCAGCGAAGGGGCAGCAAATGGATGATCATTATTTTGGATCAATCCCTACCTCAGCGCAGGCGTTTATGAATGACTTTGAGCAGCAAGCCCATCGTTTAGGGATTCCATTAAGAACACGTCATAACGAAGTGGCACCTGCTCAGTTTGAGTGCGCCCCTCAATACGAGTCGCTTAACCTAGCAGTAGATCATAACGCTTTGTTAATGGATGTGATGGGCGCCGTTGCGGCTCACCACGGATATCGTGTGTTATTGCATGAGAAACCATATCAGGGTATTAACGGTAGCGGTAAACACAACAACTGGAGTTTAATCACAAATACGGGTGTTAATTTGCTTTCACCAGGTAAAAGCCCTCACGAGAACCTGCAATTCTTAACCTTTTTTATAAACGTTATTGCAGCCGTTCACGAACATGCTGATTTGTTGAGAGCTAGTATTGCCACTGCTGGGAATGATCACCGATTAGGAGCAAACGAGGCGCCACCTGCTATAATGAGCGTATTTATTGGAGATACTTTAACCCGAGTGTTGGATGATTTTGAGAAAGAAATCAAAGACGCAGAGCATGGTGATCAAGGAACTATAGATATTCCCAATATCCCAGAAATCCTTTTGGATAATACCGATAGAAATAGAACATCGCCATTTGCCTTCACAGGTAACAAGTTTGAGTTTAGAGCGGTAGGTAGTAGCGATAATTGTAGCTCGCCGATGGTTGTATTGAATGCAATTGTAGCGAATCAATTGGTGAGGTTTAAAAAATCTGTCGATGAGAAAATAAATTCAGGGTCGAGAAAAGAAGATGCCATTGAACAAATCCTCAGAGAGACCTTGAAAGGTAGTAAAAACGTCATTTTTGGAGGTAACGGATACAGCGACGAATGGGTTAAAGAAGCCGAAAAAAGAGGCTTGTCAAATGTGCGTAATACCGCAGAGGCATTACAATCTTACCTAACGGAAAAGAGCCGCGAAGTGTTTATCGAAAATAACATCTTCTCGGAAAAAGAGTTAGAAGCGAGAACAGAGATACGTTACGAATCCTATGTTTTGAGTCTTGAAATAGAATCAAAGGTGCTTAGCGAACTGGTTCAAACCCATGTTATTCCTTCAGCCATAAGATATCAAAGCAGAATAGCACAGAACTTGGCAAACTTGAAGTCCGCGGGAATCGACCTTTCTAATATGCAGAGTCAAGTAAATTTGGTTAATGAAATTGGCTCGTTAATTGATCGTGCGCACATGTTGAACAAGCAGTTGATGGATGAAAGTGAAAAGGCCATATCCAATTCATCAATTGAAAATGCAGCATTGTCTTTCAATTCAACGATGAAGCCATTATTTGATGCTATCAGAGAGGTAAGTGATGAAATTGAGCGTATTTGTGATGATTCAGATTGGAACCTTCCTAAATACCGTGAATTATTAACCATCGCCTAAAGGTGAGGTTGATCACTGATTTTAGCATTTAAAAGGGATACATTTGTAGAAAATTATGTCAGAAGCGATTGAAAAAGTAGAGTGTCTAATTATTGGCAGTGGCCCTGCCGGTTACACAGCAGCAATTTATGCAGCAAGAGCTGATATGAAGCCTGTATTATATGAAGGGCTACAACCTGGTGGTCAGTTAACGATTACCACAGATGTTGAAAATTACCCTGGTTATCCTGATGGAATCATGGGCCCTGAAATGATGGAGAATTTCAAAAAACAGGCGGTTCGTTTAGGAACGGATGTGCGTTTTGGAATGGTGACCTCAGTAGAGTTTACACCTGGTGGTCCTCAAAAGGTAATCGTTGATGGTACCAAAGAGATATCAGCACAGGCCGTTATCATTTCTACAGGTGCATCTGCAAAATGGTTAGGGTTACCATCAGAAGAGCGTTTGAATGGCAGTGGTGTTAGCGCTTGTGCGGTTTGTGATGGATTCTTTTATCGCGGTACCGACGTTGCAATAGTTGGTGCAGGAGATACGGCTTGCGAAGAGGCGTCATACCTTTCTAAGATTTGTAATAAAGTGTACATGTTGGTGCGGAGAGATGAATTTCGTGCATCAAAAGCGATGCAACATCGTGTACTAACTACACCTAATATCGAGGTGTTGTACAATACTGAAACCGATGAAATATTGGGAGAACAAGCAGTTGAAGGAGTGCGTGTATTAAATAACAAAACCAATGAAACACGTGAAATCCCGATCAAAGGGTTTTTCGTAGCTATTGGGCATACGCCAAATACGGAAATATTCAAGCCTTACATTGATATGGACGATCAAGGGTATATCATTACAGAGAAGGGTACGTCCAAAACCAATATAGAGGGCGTATTCTGTGCTGGTGATGCACAAGATAAGATATACAGACAAGCGGTGACTGCAGCCGGTAGTGGTTGCATGGCGGCCTTAGATGCCGAAAGATGGTTGTCAGAGAAGGCTGCCGATTAAACTATTATTTTAATTATTTTCGGGGAATGAGGTTGATCGCAATGCTGTGGTGTCTTATCCCCCTTTTTTTATGCGGACAATTCAAGGTGAAAACCTTTGGGGATCCTGCAATTCCTGGTAATGAACCTAGTATTTCAATAGACCCTAACGATGCAGATAATATTTGGTTAGCATTTAACAATAATCACGTTTATCATAGCCTTAACGGTGGAAAGCAGTGGTTAGATATAAAGGTAAATCCATCTCAAGGGTTTTATGGAGACCCTGTGATTCACGTAACATCGACAGGCGTTGTGTACTTAGCCCACTTGGCAAAGAATCCAAAGAAGTCATATCCAGAATCCTTTGATTGCATTGTATTTGAGCGTAGCACCAATGGGGTGGAATTTCACTCAAAAGCCATTGGTAAGAATGGTAAAATGCAGGATAAGCCTTGGATTGCCGTTGATGAGTGGATAGAAAGCCCCTTCAAGAACAGTGTGTATCTCTCTTGGACCGAATTTGACAAATATGGCAGTGAGCAATCAATTGATTCTTCAAGAATTAGGTTTTGTTTTTCAAGAGATTATGGGGCAACTTTCTCCGATCCCGTGGTGATTAGCGATGTGAGTGGGGATGCCAAAGATGGTGACCAAACAGCAGAAGGAGCTACCATCGGAATATTACAAAATGGGACGCTCTGTTGCGTTTGGTCGCGAAACGATACGCTATGGTATGACCTCAGTAGGGATGGTGGTGAAACTTGGGGGAAAGATCAGGTTTTATCTTCAATGAAAGGCGGTTGGAGCATGGATCAAGTGCAAGGAATGATGCGAACGAATGGAATGCCTTTTGTTACTCACGACAAAAAAGGGAAGTTGTATGTCATTTATGCTGCCGAAGATGCTCATGGTGATGCTAATATTTATTATCACGTTTATCATCCCAAAAGAGAACATTTTTCGCAGGCCATTAAGATCAATGACGACCATGGTCAACGGTCACAGTTCTGTCCGTTTGTGAAAATGGATCAAAATACGGGTTACCCACGGGTGATCTGGTACGATAAGCGTAATAGTGAAACAGGTAAATTTTGCCAAGTGTATACCGCAGAACTGAAGAACCAAAGGGTGTCACCCAACCATTGTTTAACCAATGTCCCGATTCCGTTAACTGGAAATGATAAGTTTTACGGTGATTACATTGGCTTTGACACCCATAGAGGTCAAGGAGGGCGTGCTGTCTTTACGGGTTATGATTTTCAAACAAATCAAAATGTCATTCAATTGGCACAATGGAATAAAAAACATCCTAAACGGAGTAAGGCAGCTCCTTGTATTGCCATAAATCCCAACGATGACAGCGATTCTGCCATTTTTATGATTCAAATGCCAGATGAAACTTCCTGCACGTTTGAGATTAAAACCGGTAGATTCACCAAGGTTCAGAAGGTGTTTTTATCCGATACAGATAAAGGTTTTGGTAGCGACGACTTTATTGAAGTTTATGTAAACAAACAAGCGCTTCCCTCGGGTGTTTACAACGTTATTCTCCGTCGGAAAAACTTAATGGTAAAAAAAAGATATTGGGTTGAATAAGAGCTCGAATCTTTCCATTAAAATACGGTTGATTTATCCGTTGTGAAATCCTATTTTTGCTTTCCTTTTAAAATACACACATTATCTGAGATATGGCAGTTATACAGAAACTTCGAAATTCAAATTTGGTAGCGATTGCTATCGGAGCAGCCTTGGTGTTATTCATCGTTGGTGATTGGTTAACCGGTAAAGGTCAAAATGCTCCCACGGACGAGGATCGTGACGTGATCGCTGAGATTGCAGGAGAAAAAATCCGGGAGGCGGAAATAGGTTCTCTAGCAGACAAATATTTCAAAGAAGAATTGGACAAAGACCCCAATTATCAACTTGACGAAGAAAAACGCGATCAGTTATTCCAAAAGGCTTGGTTTGATATCCTAAAAAATAATCTTATCAATAAGGAGATAGACGAGGCCGGTATTGTTCTTTCTGAGGCAGATATTAACGAAATGCTTGTTGGAGAAAATCCTCATGAGTCTATCAAAGGTGATCCTGCTTTTCAAACAGATAACCAATTTGATCCGCAAAAGGTAGTTTCTATCTTCCGTCAAGCAAAGACGAATCCTCAAATGAAAAAGCAGTTGGCTAATTATATTAATCGTATAACAGCCAATGAAGGGGAGATGCGTTTTGCTTCTTACTTAGCCAAAGCTCGTGCCTTTACAACCAAGGTAGAACAAGCCTACCAATATACTGGAGCAAACCAAAGCGTAGAAGGTAAGGTATTAACCTTAAATGCGGCTGAGTTCAAAGATGGTGATGTGAAAGTGACAGATGAAGCGATTGCTGAATATTTAGATCTACACAAAGAAGAACACAAATACGAAAAAGAAGCAAGAGATATTAAATATGTAGTATTCAATATTGTGCCATCTGCCGATGATACACTTGACGCTCAGAATCGCGCCTTGCGTGTTGCTCAGAGTTACCAGCGTCAAAGTGAGAATCCTGATACCCTTGGCGCAACTCCATACATTAATCGAGTTGCATTAGGCGATGACGAAATGCCTGCTGTAGTGAAAGACTCTCTTTGGGATGCTCAAAATGGTAAAGTAGTAGGCCCGGTTTATAAGGATGGAGTGTACTCGGTTTATCAAAAAGTAGACGAGAAGAAAGATACCTTACCGATCGTAAATGTATCGCATATTTTGATTCCTTTCTCTGGAGACCTTCCTAATGGAACCAAAATCACAGATAGTATCCAAGCTGAAAACGAAGCGAAAAAAGTATTCGCTATGGTATCCGCTGGAAAGACTATCGCCGAGCTAGCCGGAGACTATTCAGCAGATCCAGGTTCTGCCTCTAAAGGTGGTTCATATGGATGGGCGGATCCTAATCAATACGTTGAAGAGTATAAGAACTTTTGTTTATCTGCGAAGAAAGGACAACTAGGATTGGTTAAGACTCAATATGGATTTCATATTATGCGCATGATGGAGGATCCCGATTATCGCAAAATTCGCTTTGTGATGAATCGAGTTGAAGTTCAACCAGGAACCGAAACCGTTAAGCGTGTGGATGAGTTAAGCCGTAAGTTTAAGAATCAAACCAATCCAGATAAGCCCGAGTCATTTGAGGAAGCCGCAAAGAAAATGTCGGTTATTGCCATGGTTGAAAATGACTTCGCTTCTGATACAAGAGCTGTTGGGCCAATAAGTGAAATGTCTGAAATTAGACAATTACTTTATTGGTTATTGGATGATACCCGTACTACCGGAGAAATTTCTGAGGTATTTGCTTTCCCAACAAAACATGTGATCGTTAAGGTTGAAAACATCAAGCACATGGGTTACGCAACCGTTGATAATGTGCGCAAGGAGCTAGAGGGTGATGTTAGACGCTATTTGAAAGTGAAACTAGCTGCTCAAAAATTAAATGAAGCGGTAGCCAACGAAAAAGATCTAGACAAATTAGCGGAGAAGCTCAACGGAACAGTTGTGGATCTCGGTGTTGCTAGATTTGGTCAAGGTTTCTTGCCACAAATTGGTAGCGAGTTTAATTTGTTAGGTGCTGCCTTTGGTTTAGAGGAGGGCAAAACAAGCAAAGCCATTATGGGTAAAGAAGCAGCAGGGGTAGTTCAAATTACAAAATCTAAGGATATCGATGTTCCTGAGTCAGCATACAACTCTCCTGAAGAGGATGAGTTTATCCGCCAACCTAATTTTATGGTAAACCGGGTACAAGAGGTACTCATGCGCTCTGGTGGTATACAGGATTACCGTTACAAGTTTGACTGGTATAACTAAGAAGATTTTCATTTTTTTAAAAGCCTCGATGAAACTCGAGGCTTTTTTGTTTTCTATGTTTGTCATTTGTTGAGTTTTAATGGGAATGGGTGTATTTTTGTCATATGTCTGAAATAACCCACGAAATATCACTCCAGAACTTTCAAGAGCAGTTTGAATACGTTTTCCAAAACTATACGAAGCATAATAGAAAAATCGCAGATTATTCCAATATTGTAATCGGTGGGTTAGGAGGCAGTGGAATAGGAGGCAGAATTGTAAAATCATACTTCTTCCAGGAAATGCCTGTTCCAGTTGAAGTATTTTCTGACTATCACTTACCGGCTTATGCAAATGAGAATACATTGACCATCCTTTGTTCTTACAGCGGAAATACGGAGGAAACGCTCAATATGTTGGCAGAAGCGCAGGAGAAAGAGTGTTCTATAATTTGTATGGCAGCGGGTGGAAAGTTGATGGAACTTGCAAAGGACAACAACTATCCAACGTACACCATTGCTGAAGGATATCAGCCACGTATGACCCTAGGGTTTGCATTAGCCAATTTATTAATGATTCTAGGTGAATTAATTGATAAGGACATGGAGCCTGAGTTGCGTACCGTTCAAAATATGTTTGTTGACCCAGCCAATGCCATGTTACGTGCTGAGGAAATGCGACAAGCATTTGAGGGTAACATGCATCAATCATTTTTGATTGTTGCGGATGCTGCTTATGAGGCTGTAGCGATCCGAGTGTGTCAACAAATCCAAGAAAATGCGAAAGGTGAGGCCTTTATTTCTGTGCTACCTGAAGCCAATCACAATATGATTGAAAGCTACTATGATAAAAGAGATCATAACATCATTTTGATGAATAGCGGTAACAATGCTCGTGTAAATGCACGTTTTGATTTTTTGGAGAAATTGCTTGTCGAAAAAGGCAACTCTGTTTACAAGTATCCCATCAATGACGCTACCTTGATATCCCTTTTTGAAGTAATCCATGCAACCGATTGGTTGAGTATCTGGGCTTCTGATGAAAAGAAAGTGAATAACATGGAGGTTGGAATCATCATGGAGTTGAAAGGATTCCTTGCATCCCACACATAATTTACAATGAATGAAATTACAGTCACATTTTTAGGAACCGGTACTTCTCAAGGAGTACCTCCTATTGGCTGTGATTCTGCGGTTTGCCTAAGTAAAAACCCTAAAGACAAACGCTTGCGCACTAGCATTCATTTGTCTTATAACGATAAGAGTATTGTCATTGATACTGGTCCGGATTTTAGGTATCAGTTGATCCGTGAAAACATTCACGATGTAGATGCGATATTATTCACGCATGAACATAGGGACCATACCGCGGGTTTGGATGATATCAGAGCCATAAATTTCAACCACAACCAAAAGCGTGTTCCGGTCTATTGCCACGATCGAGTATTGAAATCACTGAAAGATCAGTTTAGTTATATTTTCATGGAAGTACCGTATCCTGGGATTCCACTTGTTGATTTTAATTTGATTGATAAAACGCCATTTTCACTCTTTGGCAAGGAAATTATACCTATTGAGGTCATGCATTATAAATTACCTGTTCTAGGATTTCGTATTGGGAATTTTGCGTACATCACCGATGCCAATTATATCTCTGAAGAGGAGATGGCA
>VMCP01000076.1 GCA_008081305.1 Bacteroidota bacterium
CTTGGGAAAATATGGTAGATGTGACTGTTTTTTTGACCAATATGAAGGATGACTTTAAAACCTATAATCGGCTATGGGCAGAATACTTTGGAGACAATCCTCCATGCCGTACTACTATCGAGATCAACTGCTTACCCACACCCATTGCAATCGAGTTAAAAGTGATTGCTACAGTGGCCGGTGAATAACTAGACTTCCTTTACTATCCTACGCTGACTAGTTTTGTGTAGTGGGATGGAATGATTCAGTAACGGAATTTATTGTCTACTTGAGCAAGAATCGTAGAATGAGTGAGCACACGTGTGTCGCTTATGAACGGGATTTGCAGCAGTTTGGTGAGTACCTTAGCTCCGTTGGAATCAATCAATTAGATGGAGTAAAATCCAATCACATTCGCTGGTGGATGAGTGAATTGATGGAGCAGGGAATTAAACCGCGCACTGTGAATCGAAAATTATCGGGTCTACGAACATTTTTTAAATACCTGAGGCAGCATGATATGCTCCTACACGACCCAATGTCCCGCGTTGTTCCCCCGAAAACAGCGAAGTATTTGGTAAAGGATATCCCCCGTGTAGATTTAGAGAAAATGTTTGCGCGTTTCCCCTGGGAGGAATTTGATACCGGTGAAAGAGATAGGCTTTTATTGTTGATGTTATATACCACGGGTATGCGATTGTCTGAACTAATTGGCTTGAAGAATACCGATATCGATTTCAGTCGTAATCAATTACGTGTTTTGGGGAAGAGGAATAAAATAAGAGATATTCCATTACATCCTGAACTCGCCGATACACTCATGGCGTTTACAAAAACGCAGTCTTCGAAATGGGTGTTTTCAAGATCAAATGGTGAACCATTATACCCAGTTTTAGTATATCGGGTGGTTAATAAATACCTTAAGTTGTTCTCTTCAGCTTCAAAATTAAGTCCACATGTTCTCCGCCATTCTTTTGCGACACACATGTTGAATAACGGAGCTAATTTAATGGCTATTAAAGACCTTTTAGGTCATTCAAGTTTGAGTGCTACTCAAGTGTATACCAAGAGTTCATTTGAAAAGTTGAAGCAAATTCACGGCTTACATCCTAGGAAATAAAAAAGGCGCCCAATCAGGCGCCTTTGTATAATGATGTTGGGTTGAATTACCCTTGCATTTCTTGAGTTTGCATTTTTTGCTTGTAGGCTGCTTTAATCTTTTGCATTCTACGTGTAACACTTGGCTTTTCAAAAGCTTGACGCTTACGAAGTTCTTTAACCACACCGGTTTTTTCATATTTCTTCTTGAACTTCTTCAACGCTTTTTCCAAGGAGTCGTTCTCTTTTACATTTATTTGTAGCATAGGTGTTTTTCAGATTGGGATGCAAATATACAGATAAATCAAATAATAATCAATCCTTCAGTACAGCTCTTGAAATAACGAGCTTTTGAATTTCAGAAGTACCTTCACCGATGGTGCATAGTTTGCAATCGCGATAAAACTTTTCAACTGGGAAGTCCTTAGTATAGCCATAACCTCCAAAGATTTGTACTGCTTCATTTGCGCACATGACGCTTGCTTCGCTGGCGTAGTATTTAGCCATTGCACTTACCTTATTTACACTTTTTCCTTTGTTTTTAAGATCGCAGCTTTCTTGTATCAATAATTCGGAAGCCTCGATTTGTGTAGCCATATCGGCTAATTTGAAAGCAATGGCTTGGAAGTTGGAAATAGGCTGACCGAACTGTTCGCGTTCTTTCGAATATTTCAAAGCCGCTTCGTAAGCCCCTTTTGCAATTCCTAAACTTAATGAAGCGATAGAAATACGCCCACCGTCTAATACTTTCATGGCTTGAATAAATCCATCTCCGATATTACCTAGGATGTTTTCTTCAGGAACTCGGCAATCTTCAAAAATCATTTCTGCTGTCTCAGAAGCGCGCATCCCTAATTTATTTTCTTTTTTACCTCCAGAAAACCCAGGGGTGCCTCTTTCTACCACAAAGGCAGTGATGCCGTGAGAGTCAAGTAAGTCACCAGTTCGAGCAAGAACAACGGCTATGTCTCCAGATATACCATGTGTAATCCAGTTTTTAGCTCCATTTATCACCCAGTGATTTCCATCCTTTTTAGCCACACATTTCATTCGCATGGCATCGGAACCAGTATTTGCTTCGGTAAGACCCCAAGCACCAATCCATTCAGCGCTCGATAACTTGGGCAACCACTTCTTTTTTTGTTCTTCATTGCCAAATTGAAGGATGTGACCTGTGCAAAGGCTATTGTGAGCTGCCATCGATAAACCCACACTTCCACATACTTTAGCCAATTCTTCAATAGCTGCTGCATATTCAAAATAACCAAATCCAGAACCTCCATAGTTCTCAGGAACTAGCATTCCCATCAGGCCCAATTCGCCGAGTTTTTTAAAAACATCAACGGGAAAAGTTTGACTTTCATCCCATTCCATCATATCCGGGCGGATATGTTTTTCAGCAAAGTCTCTGACGGTTTGTCTAACCATGCTCACGCTCTCGTTTTCTTGAAAGTTCATAGTCTTGATTTATCGCAAAAATAGCGTTTTACACCTGCTGTCAAAAGAATAATGTGTTAGGAATGTCATTTGTTTGGTGAATCAGCAAAACCTAGATAAGGGTTGAGCCTAACACGGTCAATTTCTGTAAAACTTAACATGTTCATGAATAGTTTTTGAGTGATCGGTCCGTGTACCTTTCGGAACTCCAAGAGGTTCTTTGCTTTGTGCTTGCCAATGTATGGATGCGCATATAGTTTTCTGATGTTTAATTCTACAAGGGATAGTTTTTTTATCTTGTTGAGATCTACTTTCCAAATGAAGCGTTTGCTGCAATATAGTTGAGAATCTATATAGGGTATTTCTCTTAATTGCACCCTCGATACAAACCCTCCTAATCGATCTCTGTATCGAATGATGCTTTTTGCTGTGTAGGCACCGATGCCCGGTAGATGTTCTAGGGTTGCACTATCAACAGAATTTAATTCGATGGTGTAGTGCTCAAGGGTTTTTGCCTCATCCGAAGGGTTTTTTCCTACACTCAAATACAAACTATCCCAAACAGTTGTTTCATTTAGATCTATTGGATCCGAGTTCCAAGTAGCAATAGATTGAATTCCAGTGTCGCGTGGGCTATTTTGTGATTCCGCTTGTTTTAGAACTTTAATAAAAACGCTGCGCTGGTATTTCTGCTGGCTCTGTACTATTGCAATAATGACTCCCAGCCATAAAACACTCAGCAGTATACGTCTCCACAGGGGGCGTTTAAGGGGTTTGAAATGAGTCAAAAAAAGAGGGGTGATTTTCACCCCTCCAAGCTATGCGAATTCAGCGATTTTCTCTTTGCGATATTCGCCAGAATCAAGTTTGTGTTTTATAGATTTAAAGGATTTTATGGTGTACTCCACATCCTCCAACGTATGAACAGCAGTTGGAATTAACCTGAGCATGATAACTCCTTTAGGTACCACGGGGTACACAACAATACTGCAGAATAAGTTGAAGTTTTCTCGCAGGTCTTTGGTTAAATGAGTGGCTTCTGGAATTGTTCCATTCAATAGAACAGGGGTCACAGGTGTCGTGGTATTGCCGATATTAAACCCAGCCTCCCTTAATCCGTTTTGGAGCGCATTCACCACCTTCCAAAGGTTTGCTTTAAGTTCTGGTTGAGTCTTTATAAGTTCAAGTCGTTTAATAGAACCAATGACCATCGGCATGGGAAGACTCTTTGCGTAAATTTGAGAACGCATGTTGTATCTCAAGAATTTTATCACCTGTGGTCTTGAACCAATGAACGCTCCTATGCCTGCCATAGACTTAGCGAAGGTGGAGAAATACACATCAATCTCATCCATACAGTTTTGTTCTTCACCAGTTCCAGCTCCAGTAGCACCCATGGTTCCAAAACCGTGAGCATCATCAACAAACAATCTAAAATTATACTTTGCCTTAAGGGCAGCAACTTCTTTCAATTTGCCTTGGGATCCGCTCATTCCAAATACTCCCTCCGTGATTACCAATATTCCTCCACCGTTGGCCTCTGCCAGACGAGTAGCGCGCTGAAGTTGTTTCTCGAGGCTTTCAATATCGTTGTGGTTATACACAAAACGCTTACCCATATGTAATCGCACACCATCTATGATG
Source organism: Bacteroidota bacterium (assembly GCA_008081305.1). GTDB lineage: Bacteria > Bacteroidota > Bacteroidia > NS11-12g > UBA955 > VMCP01. The sequence goes on from VMCP01000076.1 coordinate 4,159, forward strand.
CAGGCGTGTGATTCTGCATCGTATACAATGATATCGTGGCGATCCACTAAGGCGTCGATGGCACTTAATACACCCTGATATCCATAGTTCAATAGCATGACTTCAGGTTTACCAATGAAATCAGCTAGATCGTTTTCTAGCTGTTCATGATAGTTACTATTTCCACTCATCATACGAGCTCCCATTGGGTAAGCCATGCCGAAATTCTGTGCTGCCTCTGCATCTGCCTTCAAAACTTCTGGATGATTCGCTAATCCCAAATAGTTATTCAAACTCCAGGTTAACTTTTCGCTTCCTCTAAACATCATTCTTGGGGCAATTGGCCCTTCAAGCTTTGGGAAGGTGAAATATCCATGAGCATCATCGGCATGCATGCCTAGTGGGCCCATTCTTTGTTCGAGTTTGCTAAAGATGTCTTCCATGATTTACAAAACTAATACCAAAATTCGAGTACTCAGAAGCCTATTACCCAAGTAACCGGAACCTTTCCCCATGTTTTCTTATTCATTTTCCAGTTTTTTACGCTTTGTGTTTTAATGTAGTGTCGGGTTCCGTGGAGGTCTACAGCCATGGTTAATGAAGTCTCCTGCGGGAGTAATCGCAATAGGGTAGAGAAGGTTTTGTCTGTGCGGTATGGGGTCTCTATAAAGCTATGTGCATAGCCGCGCCATAGGCCGTTTTGTAAAGTTTGAATCCACGCCTTCCATTCGCCTTCTTTAACGGGTGAATAACCGTGAAATATGAACTTTTGCCCACTTAGACCTGACGCTTGTAGGGCAGTTATCACGGCGTTTGGACCAACCATCGGGAATAATATTCTATCGTTTCGATGGGCCCATAAAACCACTCGATGACCGGGGTCTGCGATGCAAGGTAGACCCGCTTCTGAAACCACTCCGATGGGTTCGTTTTTCGGGATGGAATTTAAATCTTTGATGAGGTCTATTTCTTTGCCTCTGTGGTTGTGCTCGAATATCTCTAACTCATCTATGACGATGTCCAATTTAAGTGATGATATATATCTTCGAAGAGTTCTTGCGTTTTCCGCAATCCAATATTTAATTTTTTTGATTTCTTGATCAGCGAATTCGGTTCGGTATTGGATCAAACTGTCATCTCCAATAGGAAGTGGAACCAAATAAACCAAACCCGGTAATTTTTCCGTCATGTCTTACAAAAGTCGGTAATCTCAGATAAAAAGGAGACAAACAAAAAAACGAACAAGGGAATAACTTCTACCTTTGCGGCGTGGGTTTTATAGGAAAGCTCCAAGAGCGTTGGAAGGTAGATTCCCCTTGGAAAGTATTAGTCATTCTTACCGTGTTTGCTTTAACAGGAACGACGGTGGTTTACCTAAAACGTTTCATCAAGCCGTTAATGGGTGATTTTTGGTGGTTTGATTTACTTTATTACGTAGTCATCTTACCGTTTTACAATCTCATTTTGTTGGTATACGGTTTTATTTTTGGTCAAGGACGTTACTTTTTAGATTTTGAAAAGCGCTTTTTCTCTAGGATCTTCAAACGCAATAAATCATGAATCTGACAAAAGAGAATATTCTGAAAGCACTGCAAAATGTCGACGATCCTGATTTGAAAAAGGATATCGTGACGCTTGGGATGGTTGAAAATCTTCAGGTAGACGGAAATGATGTTTCCTTTGATTTGGTATTAACTACACCTGCTTGTCCCATGAAAGATACCATGGTGAAAGCCTGCGAAACAGCCATCGTCTACATGGTTGATAAAGAAGCCAAAGTGCGTGTGAATGCCACACATCGTGTGAAACAAAACGAGAGGACTGATGATGTCTTGAGTGGTGTGAAGCATGTGATTGCTGTTGCATCGGGAAAAGGCGGCGTTGGTAAAAGTACCTTATCTGCCTCACTAGCTTTGAGTTTGTCAAAGATGGGAGCAAAAGTGGGTCTTTTGGATGCTGATATTTACGGACCATCTGTCCCCACATTGTTTAACGTACATCAATCCCCAGAAATGCGCGAAATCAATGGGAAGAATACCATGGTACCGTTGGAATCTCACGGCATCAAGCTCTTGAGTATCGGATTTATGACAGCGCAAGGACAGGCAGTAGTTTGGCGGGGACCCATGATATCAAGCGCATTCAAACAGTTCATCAACGACGTTGATTGGGGTGAACTGGATTATTTGATTGTTGATTTACCTCCTGGAACAGGCGACGTTCAGATTACCTTGGCACAGCAAGCCCCATTAACAGGGGTTGTAGTGGTTACGACACCGCAACAAATGGCCACAGAAGATGCACGAAGAGCCATTGATATGTTTCAATTAGATGCTATTGCGAAGCCCATCATAGGTGTAGTAGAGAATATGTCGTATTTCACCCCAGATGATGCTCCCGACAAGCAGTATAATCTTTTTGGAAAGGGTGGAGGAAAAAAACTGGCGGATGAAATGGGTTTGCCATTTTTAGGAGAATTGCCATTTGTACCGTCCGTTGGAGAGTCTGCGGATAATGGTGTATGGGATGTGGACTCAAAATATATGGAGCCGTATATTCAAGTTGCTCAGCAGGTTGCACAACAAATTAGCGTGATGCAGTACGCTAAATAGTTCAAGAAAAAGGAAATTAATTTATCTTTGTTGGAATGAGTCTCGATCAAGAAATCGATAAAGTATTGGATTCCATCCGACCTTATTTACATGCCGATGGCGGAGACGTAGAAGTTGTGGAGGTAAAGGAAAACAAAGATGTTATTCTTAGACTCACCGGAAACTGCAGTTCATGCAATATGTCTGAAATGACCATGACCGCAGGTATCGAAGAAAGCCTAAGACGATCGATTCCTGACTTAGGTTCAATCACGGCGGTAAAAGAGTAACTAAACTCGTCCTTTCATCCCTTCTTCCCAATGCGTTTTGCAACGGGCTTGATATGCATCGTTGTGACCAACTACAACCAAGTCTTCTGATTCAATTGTTCTGTAGGTGTATCGCGCCTCTTTCGAGCACACTGCGCATTTGGCCAACACCTCTATTTGTTCAGTTGCCAATTTTTTGAGAGCATTCATGGAGCCAAAATCGCGGTGCAAGTAGTCTTTGTCAAGCCCGGCGGCAATAACATGAACACCGTTCATCATTAATTCGCCAATAACTTCGATGATGTAAGGAGTAAAAAATTGCACTTCATCTATGTAGCACTCCAGAGTGTCTTTGGTGACTAATGGGAAAATTTCTTCTGCTTTACTGATGCGATGACCCATAATTTGAAGTCCGCCATGACTATTGATTGTTTTTGCTGAATAGCGATTATCGAGCATTGGCTTAATCACAATCTTCTCGTTGATATCTCGTTGACTTTCGTTGTAAAGGCCTATTAAACGGGTTGTTTTGCCTGCAAACATACACCCGTAAATCAGTGTAAAATCTCTCATTAAATCCCTAGGAATCGGTTGTAAATTTCCGAAAAATTATCCAAAGGCAAACCATGAATCCACGTATTCCTGAAATTACTGCAGAATTGCAGCGTATTCAACAACTCATTTCCAATACAAATTCCTCTGAAGAGCTAATTAAATTATTGGGTAGTTTGAAGCTTCAAGCGGCACAATTGTATTTGGAAACAGATATGGAAATCATTGCTCAAAACCGGGCGAGCATCGAGAACCCCAATGAAATACCAACTAACGAACCAGTCACTAATTTTGAACCGATAAAAGAAGAGGTTTCTCTTGAGGATGAAATTCAAGAATCCGATGAAGATTTGCATTCTTCGCAAGAAATCACCTTGAAAAATATCGAAGATCCAACTCCTAAAGAAGCCCCCAAACAGGAAACAATTTTTGATGATGAGCAACCTTCGGTGGCTGAGGAAAAGGATGAAATTCAAGAGGATAGTGCTCCTGCAGCATCTGGAGAGGAATTTTCACAAGGTGTGAAAGACCGGGCAAAAGAAGTTCTAAATATGTTTTCTTTTTCGAGACGATTTGAATTTGGTAATTTTTTGTTTGGAGGGGATATGCAGCTATTCTCTGTCTTTATTTGTGAGATGCTAACCGCTCACCCGGGTGAACCGAGAGATCAGGTATATCAAAAGTGGCACGATAACAGAAATTGGTCTCGGAAAGAAGAATCAGCGGATGATTTAAAGCGTAGCCTACGTAAAATTATATAATGGCGGAGCATCTCTTTTGAGATGCAGGCCTTATTCCATGATAAACACCCTTTAGCCTTTACATCCGTTGTATGCGTATTAGGCTGCTTATTCCCATTTGATGGGGTATTGCTCTTTTTTGTTTTTTCTACTTGTCTTATAGTATCATTTTTTATACCAGTAGTCCGTCGTGAACTTTTGTTGGGCTGTGTTATTTTTAGCCTTAGCGGTGCGTATTACCAACAAGACCGGAGTGCCTACGAGTATCAGAAACAAACCCTTACGAATAAGTCAAACCTGTTGTGTCAAGTATTTAATGTAGAAAATAACCTTACAGAAATTGAGTTGGTTGGTTGGGCAGATAAACACCAAAATTGGAGAAGATATTCAAGTACATTTCGAATCAATTATAAACTTGAGTCACAGCTTATTCCTGAAATTGGGGATTATTTATTTATCCCGGAAGCTAGAATTTTAGACTCAAATCTGTCTGTCAATCAGAAGGGTTTTGATTTGCATTCCTATCATATGGGAAATAA
>VMCP01000221.1 GCA_008081305.1 Bacteroidota bacterium
GTCATGGCCAAGATAACAACATCAACGATCACCATTTTCATTGGGGATATTTCATTCATGCCGCTTCATTTATGGAGGAATTTGAACCTGGATGGGCTAAAGATTTTGGTGAGATGATCGATTTATTGGTAAGGGATGCCGCTTCACCTAATCGAAAAGATAGCTTATTCCCATACCTGCGCAATTTCAACCCATATACTGGTCATTGTTGGGCTAACGGCTTTGCCTCTTTCCCACAAGGAAACGATCAAGAATCTACATCAGAGAGCATGCAGTTTAACTCTTCATTGATTCACTGGGGAAGCATTACAAATAATAAAAGCGTTCGAGATTTAGGGATATATCTCTACGTTACGGAACAATCAGCAATTGAAGAATATTGGTTCGATACCAAGGAAAGAAATTTCGGACCGAATCAGAATTATGCTTTGGTATCACGTGTTTGGGGTAACTCTTATGACAATGGTACGTTCTGGACCAGCGACATTGCCGCTTCGTACGGAATAGAATTATACCCGATACACGGTGGTTCATTCTATTTAGCTCATGATTCGACCTATTCCAAAAGGCTTTGGAACGAGATGGCCAAGAATACAGGTATCCTAAAAAATGAGAAAAATGACAACCTGTGGCATGACGTTTATTGGAAGTTTTTATCATTTACCGATCCACAAAAGGCCATTGATCTATATGATTCCTACCCCAACCGAAATATGAAATTTGGGGTTTCCGACGCCCACACATACCATTGGTTACACTCTATGAATGCTTTAGGGAAACTCACCCCATCCATTACAAGTAACCATCCATTATCGGCGGTCTTTACAAAAAATAACCAACCTATTTATGTGGCTAAGAATTATGGCAGTGATAGTTTAAAAGTAACCTTTTCGGATGGTTACGTCATGACCGTTGGGCCCAGAGAGCTAAAAACATCTATCACCGACAACCGCTTGGCTATTATTGGCACACAATTTCCTCAAGTATATGTAAATACAACGGTTCAAGTGACATTTGATACTCTTGAATGGGAAGCAGACTCGGTTCAGTGGTTTCAAAACGGGAAACATGTTCAAACCACGACTGATTATCCTTTCACTTACACCGCCAAAGATCTTGCTTCAGGCCAATACAGTTTCCACGCGATTCTTCATGAGGGTACCAAGATCGGTATGAGCAATATTTTATCTTTATTGGTGGGTGAACAAATTCCCTATGGGAATAGTTATCATGCGATTCCCGGCAGCTTTCAATCAGCACATTACAATGAATTGGAAGGTAGCACAGGGCAAGGAGTGACTTATGTGGATCACAACGCAGAAAATCTTGGTGATTTTCGTACCAAAGAAGGAATGGATGCCGCTAAAGACCCCAATGAAGGTGATATTTTAACCTGGTTGGAAGCCGGTGAATGGGTGCAATACTCCGTTGATATTGCACAGAGTGGAGTTTACTCGGTATCTATACGCTATTCCAATGGGAATAGTGGTGGAAGCGGAAAAGCAGAGTGGCAGCTAAATGGCAAAAATGTAGGTGATATACTAACGTTTGAACCGACCGGTGATTGGGACCAATTTTCTTCAAAAAAGTTCGAGGGAATCCCCCTAAAGAAAGGGAAACGTATACTGCGATTGCGCATATATGAGCGCGGAATGAATATCGGTAAAATTACCTTTGACCGCACGGGTGATTTGGATAAGGCATTACCATTGGCTCAAATCGGTGGTAATAAATCGATTCCTTCTGATTCTACTTTTGTTTCTATGGATGGCAGCAATAGTACTGCTGGGCATTTGGGCTATTTGAAATACCAATGGAACCAAATTTATGGCCCTAACAAGGTCAAGATTTCATCGAGTACTTCTTCCTCTACCTTAATCACTGGCTTGGTTAAAGGAGTTTATAAAATTCGTCTCACCGTTTCAGATAGCCTGAACAGCGATTTTCAAGATGCCCTAATTTTTGTGCAAGATGGAGGAAATATGGCCCCAAATATCCGCATTGCTTATCCGCAAAATAATCAACGATTCGTAGAAGGTACGCATGTGGCCATGGGTATATCCGCTTCAGATTTAGATGGATCCATTAAGCAAGTGGCCATTTATTTGGATAATAAATTGGTTTCTTTGGATTCTATCGCTCCATATGAATACAAATCTAACCTAGCTAGTGGGCAGTATCAATTACACGCCACAACTATCGATATGGACGGCATGGAGGCTTTTAGTGATACCATCGATTTCTTTGTTGACAGCATCACAGGGAATTGGGTGTTACAACCTATTGCAGGAGCATTAGCAGTGGGCCCTACTAAAGGAGATTTGAGCTGGTGGTCAAATTCTGCTCAAGATGTTACAACAAGAGGTTGCTTATTTGATGATGTGAACTCCATTAACCGTAATGGCACCTTTCAAATCAATATGGGAGGTCAAACATGGCTCGAAGATTGGCAAAATAGTGGAAAAGAAGCCTGCGGTGACCCGGTTTCCCCACATGATGGACAGTCCACCGGATCATGGTATATCGATAGCACAAATGGTCAATTGGTCATTGTAGGTAAAGGACAATTCTTGGGACTACCTAAAGCTACAAATAGTGGGGAGTTGAGTACTGGAACAGCAGAACCCGAATCAAGAAGCTATCAAATCGAACTGAACGGGGATAACCTGATGGTTGGAATCAATTTCGGGGGTGGTTATTGGCAGTTTGCGTACGAGAGAGAAAAGCAACGATTCAACGCACCACAAGTATCAGATGATAACAACTGGAGCCTCTACCCTAACCCAACGCATTCTGTCGTGCATATTAAGGGGAATCGCCCTGTAGATCGTATACGTGTGTTGAATATGCAAGGCGCATTGATTTTTGAGGGAAGCACCAACATCATAGATATGAGTGGATATCCTAAAGGATTATACTTTGTTCAAATACGTTCGAAAGGTGAGATGGTGAGTTTGAAACTTTTAAACGGCTTTTAGCCGGTGGTTTCTAGTTTCTCGGTGCTGGGTGCTGGGTTCTGGGTGCTTGGTTCTTAGGACCAGAAACCAGAGACTAGCGACCAGAAACTTGGAACCATTTTCGGGTGCTGGTAATGGTTTATATGCTTCGCTGGGTTTAAAAGAGTTTAGACTGTGTGGTTTAGAGAACGAGAGACCAGAAACTTGAAACTAGTGACAAAAAAAGGTACTTGGAACCGAATCAGTTAGGAGGTTAGGAGGTTAGGGTGCTTTGGAACTAGAAACCAGCGACTAGAAACCAGCGACTTTGAACCATTTCGGGTTGACAATGCCGTCACGGAGGAATTCAGCAATGATGTTTGGGTCTTTGACGGTGTATATATTGAAACCATCTGCTGTTCGATCTAAAGCCAACCTTCCTGACGATGCCGCATCTTTGATTAACTGCTGTTTAATCGGACCATTTTCACCATTACGACCAAATTGATGGACCAGCTTTATCACAAAAAGTGTGTCACCATTGTTGTTGAGTTGCAGGTTTGTATACAGCCGGTCTGAAATGTTAAATTCATTCTCGGTAAAGGCTTCAAACTTCCTGACTGCCTTTTCGGTATTCATGGAATACAACACCAACTTGGGATGGGCCTTTTCTACCACTTTAGTCATTTGAACCACATCGTTTTCCTTAAACGGATAATACATGGTGTAGTTAGTGAATCCCACCAAAAAAAGAAGTAATAATATAGCCCTCACCCACTTTTGTTTCCATTCCCACAAATAAGCAATCATCCAAACCACCAAGGGCGAGAAATAAAACAACAACCTCGGAGCGATAGGATACAACTTAAAAATATTGAGCACCACAAATACCGCTAAAGACCAGAAGTAGGTGTTCAAAGCTTCTTTATTTTTGATGTTTTCTTGCTTCTTATAGAAGGTCCACAAACCTAAAAACAAGGCTAAAGTACCAAGGTTGGCTAAGGTCTTATCATGGGAGAAAATAAAGGTCACATTCCCCACAAAGAAGTAATAAATCCTAATGAAAAAATCATGGGGATTCGAGAAAAAGGTTTTCTTCCAGAATTCCCACATAAATCGGGTGAGTGCAATGTAGCCGTCTTGCTGTCGATACCAAAAAAAGTAGGCGACGTAAAGCAGTAAAGGCATCCATAACCATCTATTACTCTTGTTTCTCCACTGATCTTTTATGCTCTCCCATATAACAGACGAAACAGAGCTATTATCTTTTCGTTTTTCTTTAAAAAGATGCCAGGTATCACCCAATAATTTGCCTGTGTAAATGAACAATGCAGGGTTAGATAACAAGGGTGCCAATACCCACAATGGTTTAAACCACGATTTATTCTGCTCAGTGGTAAAAGATCTCACCAATAACATGGCGATGATCGCGTCCGGTAGATATTGCTTTAAGGTTAATCCATGATAGATAAAAAAGGGATTACAGCATACCATCAGTAAGGCTGTTAGTTGTACATATGGATTATTCGAAATGCGCTGGATAAAATCCCAAAACAACTTTAGAAAAAGAATATTGAGGCCAAATATGACCACTTTGTATTTTAACCATGCGGCACCAAAAGGAAATAAATAAATACACTTGAATAACCACAAAAACAATGGCGGTGCCGTCTGATAGTGCTTTAACGGATATAGTAAATCTAGAAATCCTCTTTGATTGATATTGATACCTAAATCAATCTCATCATTGTTAAAAAAAGGCTCAATAAATTGCACGTTGAATCGCAGGCCCATGCCCAGCAACACCAATAAAATGGCTAAAATATGCTTATACCTCAGAGTCATTCAGGGTCCGAAGTTAGGGATTCAAAACAAGGACGGAGGCGTTAATTTTTTTTCCTCCTCATATTTCATGAACTCATCTTTTAGCCTATAGCGAAGCACGGGGTAACCATCTCCATCCATGAAAAAAAGCAAATGTAGATTTTGAATGTAGGGCATATCACCCCAATCATCTGAGAAGCTCGCTTTACCCATCTTTAATGCTTCAAACTCATTACCTCCTCCGTCACAATACGGCTTTTCGAACTCTCGTTTACTTACTTTTACTTCTCCATATTTTGATTGGTAGACTTTCAAGTGGTTTAGGTAAAACCGTTTGGCTTTTTTCCATTTGTCAAATGACTGAAACCTCACATCCACTTGGTAAACCCTTTGTGTATGTGGTGAAACATACAACAATAAATTCACGGAATCATCCTTGATTTTACCACGTAATGTTGGTTTGTTATCAATATCCTTTACATGGAAGAACCCTTTGACATCACTAAATCGTTGTATAAAACTATCCTTGTGACCCTTGATGTCCAACATGGCAATCCGCTGAGCAAAAAGCCCATTCGGTAATGCAAAGACCAAAAAGGTCAAACCTATAATTCCTATATTTCGATTCATGTGATGAGTCGTATTCGTTGTACTTACTGTGGTTGAAATACCCTAACGTAATCAACCTGCATGGATTGAGGCATACGCGTAGTCGCGTCAGGGTTTCCTGGTAATTGGCCACCTACAGCGACATTGAATATGAAGAAGAAATCATCGTTAAAAGGGAACGTATTATTATAAGCCAATTCGTTGTATTGCTTATCGTCAACCAGCCACTTCATATTATTTTCTTCCCATAGCAGAGTGAATACATGGAATGAATCGGAGAAGTCACTACCATCCGTTAATCGATATTTTCTAGAATGCGATTTGGAAGGTGCCGTTGAACCCCAGTGAGCCGTTCCAAATACTTCTTTGGGAAGATGCCCTACCAACTCCATGATATCAATTTCACCACAAGCTGGCCACCCTTCAGTTCCAAAGTCCGCTCCTAACATCCAAAGTGCAGGCCATAAACCTTGGGTCTTCGGCAATCTCGCACGGATATCTATCCTTCCGTACTTAAACTCTCGCTTACCTTGGGTTTTAATTCTAGCAGAGGTATAATTTGCATCACCTGCAGCTTGTGCTTTCGCTGTGATGGTAAGCAAACCGTTTTCAACGGTGCAATTATTCGTTCCTGATTGATAGTATTGCAACTCATTATTACCCCAACCCCATTCACCGCGACCAGTTTCATAGGTCCAAGATGTTTCATCTAGCATATTCCCCTCAAATTCATCGGCCCAAACCAAATTGTACCCTGGGTAGTTTTTAGGCGTGGTATATCCATCATTTATACTAGGCTCTTTAAACACAATATGTATGGAATCTATCACCTCAGAAAAGTCACGATCGGTTACATGTGCACGGAATTTCACCACATACATTCCTGAATCGTAATAGGTAAATTGGGATTCACCGCCATTCATAACGCCTTCCTCAAATTCACCATTGGGTAGTTCAAACCAGATTTGATAATAATTGGCATTATCTGCTGAAATGCTGGCCTTTACCAATCCTTTCTTTGCATTATCCTCAATTAGAGTTGTTTCTAAATTCGTAGGCAAGCTTAGGCCTGGTTCTTCTGGAGTTTCTTTACATCCGAGCGTAAACACGATTAACACCACCGCTACCCATTTGGTATAGAATTTCATATGCTATAAAAATACAAAAAAGGGCGCAATAGCGCCCTTTTTATATGGATTAAAATCCGTTTATTTCTGTGAAATATTATCAATATAGTAGGTGCCCGTCTCAGCCGTTTCACCATCGTCTTTCCAACCTGGGAAAAGTACCAAACGGTCAAAGGTATCAACCGCGGCATCTGAGAAACCGACTTTAACTTCGATCCACTCACCAGCTTTAGTTACATCCACATCTTTTTCTATGAATTCAGATGTTTTTGCGCTGTTTTCTAACTTTACACGCATTCTACCGGTATTAGGAGCATAGATCATCACGGAAATCATAGAATCCGCACCAGAGAAATCAAGCTTCTTATCTAGATTAACGTAAAAACCAGCCCAAGTCTCGTTTCCGTGAACTACTTCAAGGATTCTGCTAGAGGTATTAGACCCACCGCTCACGCTGTTATCGATGATAGTTAAACCTGTTCCACCAAACGCCTCAAATTCTGGGTCATTGGTTGCATCTTCAAAATCGATTGGCAAAGAATAACCGGTAGTTCCTCCTCCACCGCCGTTGTCTACAGGGTAATCAGAAGGTCTTAGACGAATATACCAACCACGAGCTGCATCTTTTTCATCGCCGTATGTAAGAACTAATTCATTTTCAGTTATCGTATGCACTTTGTAAGAACGAACGCCTGTGTACAAACCGATAAATGCACTACCTGAAATTTCTAAGGTTGTATCTGTTTCGTTCTTCTTAAGCGTCCAAGTCTCACCCATCATATCCTGCATTGGCACATCAAAATCAGCCTTATTCTCAACACCATCAGGGAAGTTAGAAGCCTGAGAATTGTGTACGTAAACCATACCGTTGGTTTTATGATCGAATTTGAATGCATTCAAATGGAAAACATAAGCGTCGGTGTATAGACCAGTACCTGACTTATCCAAACGATTCGCTGACCACCACTCTCCAATATTCGCAGACTCTAAAGGATGAACTCCCATGTGTCCGTCGCGGGTTGAATCAATCACCCAAGTTTTAGAACCTGGTCCCGAAGTTCCACCTGTCAGAATGTTGTACAATGGATCGTTCAATTGCGAGAAGTCGTCTTCTGCGATCACAATGTCTTGGCTTGAACTCTTGCTACCACCAGAGTTAAAAACCGTCAAGGTTACCGTATAGGTTCCCTTTAACGGATAAGAACCGGTCACCACGCTACCTTCAGCGCTGGTTCCATTACCAAAATCCCATTTTGCTACTAAGTTTTTGTTACCCGCGGTGAATTCAATCACGTTAGGGTTACTTGTAGCTTCGTAGGTAAATGCAGCATCTGCTGCTGTGGGAGGATCACCTAATGAAGGCTCCTCCTCTTTTTTACATGAACCCAAGAATAATCCAAGGGTCAATGTTAGTCCTAGTAAATAATTTATTTTTTTCATAATTCTAATAGAGATTGTTTTCAATTTTAATATCCAGGGTTTTGTGTCCAGTTTCCTCCAGCTAGATCAATCTCAACCTGTGGAATCGGGAATAATTCATGTTTGTTTTTTACAAAGCCATCGATTTCAGCTTCTGCCTGACCTGTACGTACCAAATCAAAAAAGCGCCATCCTTCACCGCTCAATTCTAGACGACGTTCTTTCCAGATATCTTCAACTAATTGCTGGCCTGAGCTATTGATTGCAGACATACCGGCGCGTTGACGTACTAAATTCAAATATTGTGTGGCTTTCCCCTCATCCGCGGAAGCAGCACGAGCGTAACACTCTGCAGCCATCAACAATACATCAGCATAACGAATCACTCTGTAATTTACCGGCGAAGTAAGATCGTTATCAGGTAACCCTATTTCACCTTGGCGTTTGATATACTTGTTATTATAGTACCCTGTGTGTCCACCGCCACCTTTGGCGTATTCAATATCGCCAGGGTTACTTTGCTTCGCAATAAATGCCTCAATATCCAATACACTCGCATCCCTTCGTGGGTCGTTTGCATCAAAGAAATCATATAAATCCTTGGTTGGAAGATTATAACTATTTCCATCGCCGTAGACAGGTCCATTGTACTGACGGATTCCTTGGAAACCGGGAGCCGCATTTCCCTCTAAACAAATCATACATCCATAACTACCACCTTCCGCGCCAGAATATTCGATGTCAAAAATAGTCTCAGAATGGCCCTCGTTTGAAACAGAGAATAACTTAGTGTAGTCATTAATAAGAGCATATTGACCTT
>VMCP01000228.1 GCA_008081305.1 Bacteroidota bacterium
GATGGTTATCTGTTGGGAAATTCTCCCACAAAACCCGTGATCGTGAAGGAAAACGATTATCAATTTTTTATCAATTGGGAAACGGGTCAAAAAACAGGATTCTTCCTCGATCAAAGAGACAACCGTAACTTACTCAGACAATACGCAGAAGGCAAAACAGTACTGAATACCTTTAGTTATTCGGGAGGATTTTCAATCTCCGCTTTAGCCGGTAATGCAAAAAGGGCCATTTCCGTTGATATCAGCGAAAAAGCCATAGTCCTCGCCAATGAAAATGCGAATCTAAATGGGTTTGAAAACCGGCATGAAGGTATTTGCGCCGATGTGTTAGAATATCTTAAAGATGAATCGCACGAATACGATATTGTGGTATTAGATCCCCCGGCTTTTGCAAAAAGCATCAAGAAAAAACACTCAGCCACCATGGGCTATAAACGATTGAATCACCTAGGTATTCAACGGGTTAAACCAGGGGGATTGCTATTTACCTTTTCTTGCTCTCAAGTAATTGACCCCGTGCTTTTTGAAAATACCGTTCGTGCTGCAGCCATAGAAAGCGGAAGAAATGCACGGGTATTGCATCGCCTCAATCAAGGAGCCGATCACCCTGTGAACCTATTTCATCCAGAAGGTCATTATCTAAAAGGCTTGGTTTTGGTTGTAGACTAATCTATTTCTGAGCGAAACGATAAAACAGCCAAGCCACGGGCACAAACAGGAAATTAGGCATCCATACGGCTAGTGAAGGTGACATCACCCCTGTTGCTCCGAGAGAAATAAAGTATTTACTAAAGAATAAGAAAAATAAAATCACAAAGATTCCAACTGCCAAAGCGATACCAATTCCTCCTCTCGTTTTCTTACCTGCCACGGCGATGCCAATCGCAATTAGAATAAACGTACTAAAAGGAGACGCATAACGTCTATACTTCTCTGTTTCTAATGCTGGAACATTTGGAGAACCACGATTTCTTTCCTTTTTAATGAATTCCACCAATTCCTTCTGGTTCAAACTTTGAATATCCTCTACACGAAAAAAGAAATTTGAAGGATTGAATGGAATTAAGGTATCCATGTGTGACATGGTTTTCACAATTTGATTCCCATTTGGAAGAAATTCTCTGGTTGTTACTTGGTCAAGTCTCCAAGTTTGCTTGGATCGATCCCAACGTATGAATCTACCAAAAAGCGTACTTTTCAATTCTGTTCCTTCAAATTGTTGTAATGTCACACCCAAGCCCGTACTATCATGATTAGCGAAATACTCCATGTACATGATTGTACCCGGTTTGAGCTGTCGATAAATACTATTTCTGGTTTCGTCCCAAAAATTCCTCAAGTATTTGTACTCAAATTTAACCCTATCCTTATCCGTTATAGGAATCACCCAGGCATTCAACATATAGCTACCCCATGCGAAAAACGTTGCAACTGCCATATAGGGTCGAAAAATCCTGAGCAGCGAAACACCACCAGACAAACTTGCAATGATTTCGGTACGACCAGCTAATCGAGAGGTCATGTAAAGCACAGAAATAAAAATAAAAATCGGACTGAAGGTATTAATGAGTGTTGGTATAAAACTCACATAATACACCCCAATAATTTCCGAAATGGGTGCATCCCTTTTTAAAAAGTCATCCAATTTTTCAGCAACATCAAATACGATGATGATGATGATGAACAAGGAGATAGTAACAAAAAATGTCTTTACAAATTTTGACGCGATGTAACGGTCTAGTATGTTAATCCGCCGTTTCAAATTGGTTACAGTCTTTGAGAAAACACTGGGAGGACCCGGCTCTTCCATTCCGTGAAGTCACCTTCAACAATATGCTTACGTGCCTCACGAACCATCCAAAGATAAAAAGAAAGGTTTTGTATACTAGCAATGATAGGCCCTAACATCTCTCCCGCCGCAAATAAGTGTCGCATATAAGCGAAAGAATAATCGGGCGTTATTATTGAATCGATAGACTCAAAAACCCTCTCCCATTTCTTATTTCTAATATTCACGATCCCATTAGAAGTAAACAACATGCCATTTCGCGCATTTCGCGTAGGCATAACGCAGTCGAACATATCAACTCCTCGCTCAATAGACTCTAATATATTCTCCGGCGTTCCAACACCCATTAAATATCTCGGTTTATCCACTGGTAAGATATGGTTCACTTCCTCGGTCATGGCATACATGTCTTCATGAGGCTCTCCAACACTCAATCCACCGATGGCGTATCCTCCTGCCTCATGTTTTATAACATACTCAGCGCTTTCCTTCCGCAATTCTGGATAAACACTACCTTGTACAATTGGAAATAACTCTTGGTGATGACCGTACAAGGGCTCCGTTTCATGAAATCTCTTCATGCAACGGTCCAACCATCGATGGGTAAGGTGCATACTATTGCGTGCATAATCCTTCTCACACGGATAAGGCGTGCATTCATCAAACGCCATGATAATATCTGCACCCAATACCCGTTGAATATCTATAACATTTTCCGGAGAGAAGGTATGCTTGGAGCCATCAATGTGACTTTTAAACATAGCTCCTTCCTCTTCTATTTTTCTGGTATTAGCCAAAGAATAAACCTGGTACCCTCCACTATCCGTCAAAATAGGTCGATCCCAATTTGAAAATCCGTGAATACCTCGACTTTCTTTAAGGATATCCGTACCTGGACGGAGATACAAATGGTAGGTATTGCCCAGTATAATATCGGCGTTTATCTCTTCTTTTAGGAAATTTCTAGGGACACCTTTGACCGTAGCGGCGGTGCCTACGGGCATAAAAATAGGTGTTTCAATGGCACCGTGGTCGGTTTGGATTACACCTGCGCGAGCATTTGACTTTTCATCCGTTTTTTGGAGATCAAAAGTAAAGGGCATATCAGTTTTGAGCCATTAAAGTTAGCGAGAAAAGCCTCGGTCTGAATGCACTCATTGAACCTGAGTAATAACTATCAGGCACTCGCACGAGGGCATCATTTATTCCATTTGACATCTTAAGTTCGATGGATAAATCCACATAATCTAGACGAAACTCAAACCCAGCACCGAATTCGTAGTAATATGTATTTTTCTTCATGGCAATTAAGGGCTTGGTTTCGCCAATAACCAAATCCTCATTGCTTTGAAAATCGTGAGACCATCTCACACCGCCCAATGCATAAAAGCCAGTATTATTCGGCATATCCGAGCGGTACTTCATGGTCAGCGGTAAGTCCAACGAGATGGTTTCAATCGTTAGTTTTTCGGTGGGCCGATTAGCCCAGTCAAATTCAATGTCTCGGTTGTGTAATTGAAGCATGGTATTGAGCTTCAATTCCATTCTTTGCCCTACACGCATCGCAACGGTGCCGCCAAAACCACCTCCAAGCTGCGCCATTGGAGAAATATTCAATAAGGAATCAGTACGGTTCCAAAAGCTAGGATGCAATTGCATTTTCATCAGTGCCTGTGTACCACTGAAAGCTATTCCCCAGAAAAACCTTTTTCGCAAGGTCCGATTTGGGTCGCGTGGAACGGCTTGTGTCGGTACAAACCACACACAGAGTAATGTTATGGCAATTATTTTACGCAACGATACAGAGTTGATATTCCAAAGGTAAGCCCTTTGAATTTAACGTCGGAAAATCCATAAGATTGGGCAAGTTCTTTAAATTTATCTCCTTCAGGAAATGCAGCAACGCTCTGCGGTAAATACGTGTAAGCGGTTGCATCTTTACTCACCAATCGCCCGACGGTTGGTAAAATATATTTAAAATAAAACCAGTAAATCGCGCTAAACAAAGGATTCCGAGGTTTTGAGAACTCAAGAACAGCCAACATACCACCTGGTTTCAATACTCTCAACATTTCCTTCATCCCATTTTCCAGATTTTCAAAATTTCGCACCCCAAAACTCACAGTAATGGCGTCAAATGTATTATCCTCAAAGGGTAAATCCTCAGAATCAGCTTGTTGAAGCATGATACGCTGATTGAGTTTCAACTGATCAATTTTAATATCGCCACGATCTAGCATTCCTCGTGAGATATCGATCCCGACAATTTTTGAATCAGGTATTTTGGATAATTCAATGGCAAGGTCTGCAGTACCGGTAGCTACATCCAGAATGAACTTAGCCCCTGTTTCTGCCACTCGTTTCCTTACAATTTTCCTCCAAGCCTTATCAATGCCAAGAGACAAAAAATGATTAAGGAAATCATATCTCGCCGATATGTTATCAAACATTTCCTCAACTTGTTGTTTCTTTGAGGTATCGATTTGCGGATTGGGTTTTATTGGAGAACTCAAAATATTCCGCAAATATAGTCCTTTACATTGGGCTAAATCGACCCTCATCTATGAAACACGCCACCTACATCGGAAGCTGGGAAAAATCTGTCGACATTCCCGTCAGCAACAAACCGGAGTTTGCTTTTATTGGGAGAAGTAATGTCGGTAAATCTTCTTTGATAAACATGCTTGTTGGACAAAAAGAATTAGCCCGAACCAGCTCAAAACCAGGAAAAACCCAAACCATTAATTTGTTTGATGTTGATCAACGTCTTCATATATGCGATTTACCTGGATACGGATACGCTAAAGTTTCTAAAAAACGACGTACTGAGTTTAAAAACATGATTCGGTACTACCTCACCAAGAGAGAAAATCTATCGGCTTTATTTGTATTGGTTGATTTGAGAATACCACCTCAAACCATTGACCTAGAATTCATCAATGACTGTGGTATTCACGGCATACCTCTTGTTTTAGTTGGTACGAAAAGCGACAAACTAAAACCAGAAGCACTAAAAGAAAACCTAAAGGCCATTGAGAATGCACTATATGAAGCTTGGGAGGAGTTACCCCCGTTTGTCGTAAGTTCTGCAAATTCCAAAGTAGGCCGAAAGGAAATCCTTCAGATCATCGAAGACGCTATTCAGCGCTCCCAACAATAAATGTAAGAATCCTTGATTAGATCTTGCATAGGTCTTGATCGATGATTCAAGTCATGACTTTGAACAAAATCCGTAAAACGTTTTTGCAGCTCCGTTCCTGTTTTAGATGACCTTACATTCATAGCCTTGCAAGCGGTCAACCATTCAATCGACAAGGCATTCAAGGTATTCTCCACTACTCGAAGCAGTTTGGTTGCCGCATTTGCACCCATTGAAACATGGTCTTCTTGTCCGTTACTAGAGACAATACTATCCACAGAAGCAGGTGTACATAGCTGTTTATTCTGGCTTACTAAGGCGGCTGCCGCATATTGAGCTATCATCATCCCAGAGTCTGTTCCTGATTTTTCTGCAAGATAGGCAGGTAAATCTCGTTGACCTCCAACCAAAAGATAGGTTCTTCTTTCCGAAATATTTGCAAATTCAGCTACGGCCATTGCAGCATAATCCAATGTTAACGCCAATGGTTGGCCATGGAAATTCCCTCCACTAAGCACCGTTGATTCTTCCTCGAATACACTTGGGTTATCCGTCACAGAATTAAGTTCTACTTCCCAAACTGAAAAGCAATAGGCCAAAGCATCGTAACTCGCTCCATGCACCTGAGGAACACACCTAAAACTATATGGATCTTGCACTTGTTTTTTTGGCAATTGTGCTGTTTCAGAATCGTCTAAAATAGATCTTATTTCCGCAGCTGCTCTAATCTGACCTGCATGCGGTCTTACATCGTGAATGGCGGGATGAAAAGGTTCTAATCGACAATCAAAGGCATCTAAACTCAGAGATGTAATCCAAGGTAGTTTATCTTCGATCTTTTTAATTTGACTATAGGCTTGAATGGCATGAGCCAACATAAATTGAGTTCCATTAATCAAGGCTAATGCTTCTTTCGGATGCAATGTAATCGGCGACAAGCCCCTAGAAGAAAGCCATTGATCTGAATCCATGATTTCACCATCAATCCTTACACGTCCCTTTCCGATAAGTGGTAATGACATTTGTGATAATGGTGCCAAGTCTCCTGAAGCACCCAATGATCCTTGTTCTGTTACGCAAGGAATAACTCCTTCATTGTACATCAAGGCCAATCGCTCAAAAATAACGGGCCTTATACCCGAGTGCCCTTTACTCATATTGAGCATTTTTAGCCACATCATGATTCGAGTGAGTTCCTCCGATAATAACTCCCCTACTCCTGAAGCATGCGTAATGAGCAAATTCTCTTGTAATTCTTCCAATTCATCTTGAGAAATGCCCACATTTTGCAACGAACCAAAACCTGTATTGATACCATAAATTGGAGCGGTAGATTTTTCGATATGTTGCTTTAGAAACGTTACGCTTCGTTCCATCCTTTCGCGTGTTGCATCATCCAATACCACGTTGGACTCCAACGCTAATAAAGCCTCATCTAAGGTGTAATTCTCCTGCATATTAGAAATGGTTTCTTAATTCCGACTGAACCACTTTTGACTGTTCACCCGAAACGAGATTTTTTACCGACAGTTCTCCTGACTCACGCTCCGACTCTCCAATAATCACAGCCCATTGCTTATTTCGTTGGTTAGCATAATCTAATTGTTTTTTCAATTTGACCGCACCTGGATAAATCTCCGCTGACAAGCCGAAAGATCTCAATTCACGCGAAAGAGTTACAGCTAGTGGCAATGATTCTTTATCCATACAACAGAATAATATGCCATTCTGGTTGGTTACTTCTTCCTCTTTTTCAATCGCTGCCAAGGTATCCATAATCCGGTCTAAGCCAAATGACACCCCTACTCCAGCCACATCCTTCATACCAAAAATCCCCGTAAGATTATCGTACCTACCTCCACCGCCAATGCTTCCAATATTAAATCGTTCGTCTAAGCGCTGATCATTAGGAAGGACTTCAAAAACACATCCGGTGTAATAACTCAATCCACGTGCCAAACGTAAATCCCACATAACCGATGATTTGTCAGTAACCAATTCCAACACCTCGGTTAGAGCCAATATCCCTAACTCTAATTCCTCGCCTTGTAATTCAGGTATATTTCGTAATCCTTCAATCAACTGGGTTATATCTTGTTGTTCTGATAGTTTGCTGTAGGCCTCCCAAACCTCTAACATATGCGATAGGCCACGGTTTTGCAGCTCTGTATTTACCCCTTCAAGTCCGATTTTATCAAACTTATCAATGGCTTGCATGAAGGAATTCCAATTCTCCTGATTTCCAGCAATCGATAAAAAACTATCCAAAATACCACGGTGATTAATTTTAACGATTACACCCAAATCAAGGACCTTGAAAACTTCTAAATAAATGTCTATTAATTCGGCTTCTGAAACTACACTTTTGGTTCCAACTACGTCCACGTCGCACTGCCAAAATTCACGGTATCGACCTTTTTGTGGCCTATCGGCTCTCCAAACGGGCTGCATTTGATAACGCTTAAATGGAAATTGAATCTCATTACTATTCATGACCACAAACCTGGCTAATGGAACCGTGAGATCGTAACGCAATCCCCTATTGGATATTTTTGGTAGCAATTCCTTTGACTGGATATTCGCCTTATCCTCTTCTTTTACTTTTGACAGAAAATCACCCGAGTTCAATACTTTAAACAACAATTGATCTCCCTCATCTCCATATTTACCTTGTAAAGTTGATAAGTTTTCCAACGCTGGGGTCTCAATTCCTTGAAATCCATGGAGGCGAAATACCTTTTCCATGATACCCATAACGTATCGCCGTTGTTCAAAAGCCTTCGGGCCAAAATCCCTCGTTCCCGAAGGAAGTGATGGTTTCTGCATGCCACAAATATACTGCTGCGAAACTGGTAATAAATAAAAATGGCGACACTTGGCCGCCATTCGTTGTTTTGAAATTAACCTAACATCACTCTTGCAATTTCTTTAGTTGCTCCTCTAGCTCAAATTCAGCTCCTGGAGTATATCCTTGATGTGAGTACACAATATTTCCTGATCCGTCAATCACAAAGGTCATTGGAGGATTGTTTACATTCATTTTCCTTGCCAATTCTTGGTTTTGATCGAGAATAATATCATAAGTCCAGCCTTCCCCTAATACGAATGGTTTCACTTTTTTTACATTTCTCGCATCATCAATACTCACGGCTACAAACTTCATGTTGTAGTCTTCCTGCCATATTTCATAGTATTCATCTATCGCACGGAGTTCTTTAATACAAGGGCCGCACCAAGTTGCCCAAAATGAAACCACCGTAATTTTGCCAGAGTCGATCACCTCGCTAAAATCGATATCCACTTGATTGATATTTTTAACTTTTGCATTTGGAACGGTTTGCTCCTGCGCATGAACGGCCCCGAAAAAGGTCAAGGCGGCAACTAAGAACGACAATTTCATTTTCATCTCTTCAAATTTACGATTTAAACAAACTAGGTACAATTACCGTGCCAACAAACTTGAATCAAAAACAGGTAATCCTGCGTTTGTGTCTCTGAGTATACCGTAAACCCCTGCGGCATTAGCCGCTTCAATATCCCTGGGTTTATCACCAAACATTACCGATTGTGAACTATCGCCATTCAAGGCGTGCAACGCCTTTTCTATCATGAGAGACCCTGGCTTTCTACAAAGGCATTTACCACTAAAATCGGGGTGATGTTCACAATAGTAAAATGATTCTATTCTGAACCCCTCTCTGATACAATTCCCTGGGAAAAAGGGATGAAGGGCAGCAACATCGGTGCGCGGGGAAAAGCCGGTAGCAATGCCGGCCTGATTGG
>VMCP01000029.1 GCA_008081305.1 Bacteroidota bacterium
TAAAAAGTCATCATTCATGTTGATATTCATACCGTATTGGCGATACATTCCCATGTAATATAATTTAGCTTCTTGAATGATCTCTTCTTGCTCTGATTTCAGTTCATTTTCAGCCGCAATTTTATCGATGATCAAACGACGTACTAAGGCATCTCGTTCTTGAGCATATTTTTCGTCGATGTTCTCCGCATTGTATTCTTCGGTTTTTGTGGTGATTAACCAACGCTTAAGGAATTCATCTGGGAGGTCAAACTTATGCTTCTCCATTAGATAGTCACCGATTTCATGGTCTAGCCACAAAGAGGCTTCATTCTCGTAGTACTTCACCAAATTTTCTTGAACACGGCTTCTGTATTCTGCTTCGTCTTTCGGGATTTCTTGTCCTTGGAAAGCTTCTGTATAATACTCTTCGTTTAACTCTGGTAAAATTCGGGACTTGATTTCTGTCACTTTTACAGAGAATTTATCGGATAAATCAGCTACCGCTTCTTTTGGTACCCCAAGAGAGTTAGTGATAACTGCTTCATTGTTGTTGAATAGTTTACGCACATCGCAGCTCGTTTCGAAATCTTTTCCAATTCCAACAAAAGCTTTTTGAAGCTTTTTATCTTCAATCATAGAAGGAACGAAACTTACCGGCTTTATACCAACACCACCTTCGAGCGGGTTTCCGTCTTCACCTAATTCGGTCACTTCAGCGTATACAATCGCTTCTGCATCAGACTTTTCTGCTTCCTCAAGCTTAGCATGTCTTTTGCGCGCATTGTCGATATCTTCGTCAACTTCTTTGTCGGAAACTTCAATCTTAAACTGCTCTAATTTGTCTTTTTCTTTGATATTCAAATCGAAGGAAGGTGCGAGTCCAATATCAAAAGCGAAGGTGAATTCTTCACTGTTCTCTATGTCTAATGAACTTTCGATTTTCTCGCTTCCGATTGGGTATCCAAGAATATCAAGAGACTCCTCCTTAATGTAATTATTTAGTTTATCCGAAGCCATTTGCTGGATTTCTTCAGCAATTACGGATTTACCATAGAGCTTCTTAATCATACCTAACGGAGCCTTGCCCGGGCGGAAGCCATTGATATTGGCAGTTTTTTGGATTTTCTTGATTTGGCTGTCAACCTTTTCTTGGTAATCTTCTTTTACAAGATCCACCACAACGGTGGCTTCTAGTTCGCTGTGTTTTTCTAAACGGATGTTCACGGTTATCGATTCCTTTTATTATTAGATGTAAACAAAAAATGGAACATGCGTTCCATTTCCTGTTTTAGTGCACGTGGAGGGAGTCGAACCCCCACGCCCGAAGGCGCTAGATCCTAAGTCTAGTGCGTCTACCAATTCCGCCACACGTGCATGTTTGCGGTAAACGAGGGTGCAAAAATAAGTATATTTTTTAATCTTGAAAAAGAATTATTCAATATCCAAAACTTTTACTTGATACCCAATCGTCTTGCGGTTTTTAAGTTTGATTTGAACATCAATGATTTCGTCCTTTGCAAAGCCTCTGGCTTCAGCTGCCGTGATTTTTGGGTTTATCACTAAGGTTGAATACGGAAGAAAAGGCGATTTCTCTACTTTGGCTTCGGCTTTCACTGTAGAAAGACTTAGAGACTTAAGAGTGACCGTTGCTCCTTCGAGGCTTTGGTCCATCATGAAACTCCATTTTGAGAACAAGAACATTCTAGGGCAGTATCCCGCAGGTGGCCAAGAAATAAAGTTCTTCTTGAACCAAGCCGAATCCTTTTTGTTCAATTTCTCTGAGGGCTCAACCATCCAATAAACGGAATTGTTTTCACTTGCTCCGAAGGCAAATGATCGTGCATTGGGTGCTAGTACATACTGACGATTGTATAATTCATCACTCTTATTGTCTGCCATCAGAACGGTTGCCGCAATAGCCGGATTTGGGTCTTTTATCATTTGGCTGAATGCTGCCGCTTCAGCAGCATCTTTGGTGTAGCAAATATGTGTTTCTGGAGTAGGCTCCCTAGTGAAAACCCCAATTGGGGCATACATAACGGAGGCTTCTTGACATTTCTTACTCCTCCTCGGATTGTATGGGAGTATTCTCTTGTAACCCGCATTCTGACGGAAGTAATTGATTCTATCTCCAATCTTTGCTATGGTAGAGTCAGGCATTTTACCCGCGGTGCAACGTTTAGAATATCCATTCCAACCTGTAAATACCTTGGTTTCAGAACCGTTGGTTTCTGAGAAGATTCTGCTGCCTTTGTATCTAGAATGGAAATCGGCTAAAGCTATTTTCTTATTCAGACTGTCCAAATCGGCATTTTCTGGAAATTCCTCTGTAAGTAAACGGTAGAAACCCCAAACACTTGCGAGATCATCATAAACCAAAAAGGAATCAATTCCACGGGTTAAGATTTTTTCCTTATCCAAACGGAATTCGAATTTTTTCTTGGGAAAATCCTCTGCGAGCATCACATTCCAATTAAACAGATAATTCCATGTTACTCCTTGAATGGTGCCGTCTAACCACTTTTTGTATAAGTTGTATCGCGCTTTTTTGATGGTTTCATTTTTATCGTAAATGTTAACTGCATGATTTGATAACACATACAGCAACCGCTGACTAACAAATGTTGGCGGATTGGAAAGAATGGACTGCAATCCTTCTTCATTCAGTTGAGGTGTTTTGTACGATAACGGGTACCATTTGTAGAAGTAATGTAATATCCCCACTGGATTATCCCTCGACATAAAGTGCTTCAAGCATTCGGTAACAAATAAAAATGAGTCTTCCGTGAGAAAAGGGTCCTTTTCGTTAACTGAACCTGCCTTGGCCAATGCTTTTTTCTCACGATAAAAATCGGCATCCGTTGCTAAGAAAACACTCGAGTCGTTGCGATTGAAAACATAATTCAAACGATGCAAGAAATATTGGTTCTGCATATTCAAGAAATACGTTCTATTATTCTCGTATTTGAGTCCCTGGTCAATCCATCGTTTGGTTGTGCTGTTAAGGCCGTATAACGCCGTTTGCTTTTTGATTTTTCTCTCAATTACATCTACCACCGTGCGGGTAAGCTTGTAGTCTTCTGGATACATTTCCAAGCCTATTTCGATATACCCCAAAGACAGATCTTCCTCGTTGCGGTTTGCGAAATGTTCAGCAAGGTATTGACAAGAAAGTAGGGTGTAAGTCTTCTCAAACTCTTCGAAACTCTTATTCTTGCTATCATAAACGATAGGCTTGCTACTGTCTTGCCAGTTTTGGTAGCTCCACAGGATTGCCGTATCTAACATTTTGACCCCGTTGCTGGTGTCTCCTTCTTCGTATTTCGATAAGCCTAATGCTGCATAGGCTAGTGTATCGTTCGAAAGTTTCCAAGCGTCTTCTAAGAATGGTAAGGCTTTACGGTATTGTTTGCGGTAGTAATATCGGTATCCAATACCAGCATATTCATTCGCAATGCGCTTTAGGATGAAAGTATATTTGTTGGAGATAAAGGTGTCGGGTTGCTTGTTCATTACCCGGGAAATGGTACGAACCGATTGCTTCATCTCGCGCAGTCGTGCTCTTTCCTCTTCTATCTGCATTGCGCCTTCGAGTTGCGCCCACGCCTTCAGGAAATATAGTTCATAAAGCATTTTGTCTTTCTCAAGACCTTTTTCTGCTTTCTTGATGGCTTTTTTATATTTACCATTCTCAATGGCTTCCTTTGCTTGGAGTACGCTCAACGATTGGGAAAAGCTGTTTCCGAAAGCAAAAAACAGAAGCAATAATGCGTAGATTTTTTTCATACGTATAGTCTTACACAAGTTTAAGCAACACCTGTGTATTTTACGAGAAATGTTAAAAATTTGGGGAAGGCTTCAGTGTATTCCGATAAATTATCGGATCAGTAAGAAAGAGGTTTGGTCCATCTTGCGATAGCCATCGTTGCCAATTAATTCAAGTATAGCAATGTACATTCCTTCAATAGCAGGCTCTCCGTTAGCTTGGCCGTCCCAACCTCCGTATAGGTCATCCGTTTCAAATACTTTTTCGCCCCAACGGTTATAAATCCGTAAATTCATCGTTTTGAAACCCTCCAAATAAGGTTTGTAAATATCATTGGGTGGGGCGTCGTTTGGTGTAAATGCGTTGGGTAAATAGTATACCGGCGGACAACTATCAATGAGCATAATTTTATCAACCGAAGTGCAGCCGTCTGGGCTTGTTACCGTAACGCGATAGGTCCCTGCTTGACTTGCTAAAATACTCGAAGTTGTTTCGCCAAAAGGCGCCCATAAAAAGCTATTGTTTTGATTGTTACCCGCAGAAAGGGTTAAGGAAATATTCCGACACACAAACCGGTCAGCTCCGAGGTCTACCGTTGGTACGATACCCTTTTTTACCGTGATGGTTTTATCACCAGAAGCACACTTATTACCAATGCTTACTTTATAAGTGCCAGGTTGATTAATGTTCAATTGCCTAAGCGTATCTCCAGGGTTTAAGGTTACATCTGGACTGCTCCACATAAAACGGTTATAGTCGTAATCGTTTCCTGCGTCTAGGGTAAGTGAAATACTACCAGAACAAATGGTCGTATCGTTCATGGGGATGGGCTCGATGGTTCCATCAATTACCCGAACATAAGTAGAATTAGTGTCCTTGCTTCCACTGGGGAAGGTACTCACACAGGTAGTTTTAAAAATACCAATCACATCGTATTTGATACTTGGTTCTCTTAAATTAGATGTAGTAGGCGTGCCGCCTTCAAATGTCCAATCCCACGCGATAGACTCCTCGCTACCTCCTGTATTGAATTCTCGATAATTGATGCTACTTCCCTTACAAATAATGAGGGAAGGAGTTTGGGCAAATAATGAGGTTTTCATTATCATGATCCCAAAGGCTAGCAGTACAAGGAGGTTCTTTTTCACGTTGGAGAACAAAATTATTGAAACGTGTTAATTCTTCCTCAAAAATGCTGCTTAATCTTCAAAAAATGGCATTTCCCATAGGTTTATTAAATAATGTTAGCATCTAGCGCTCGTTTTTCGGTAAGGTTAATGATTACATTTTTCTGTTTGCCAATAGCATGGGGGCGCTTCCATCAAAAGGGTTGCCCATTCTTCCCAAGGTTCTTGCATCCATTCCGTTGGCCCTGCGAATAGCCGAGTCACCAAATCGATTTCTAAGGACGTCCATTGCTTGGTAAAGATTGATGAGTTCTTCGCTATCCTCAAATAAATTCATCTGCTGGCCACCGCTAACCAAGTGACTGTAGCGTACACCTACCAAACGAATGAGTTGTCTTCGCTGGTATAGTTTTTCAAATAGGTCAAGTGTTTTTGCTATTAAAATATGGTCAGAACTAGTGTAGGGTATTTTGGCTTGGCTGGAATACGTATTAAAATCGCTGTAACGGATTTTAACCGTCACACAGGCGCAAAGCTTATGTCCTTTGCGGAGTTGATAGGCTAAATTTTCAGCCATAGCACTGAGTAAATTCCGCAACTTAACTACATCAATGGTATCGTTTTCAAATGTTCGTTCTGTGCTGATACTTTTCCTCTCCTGATAAGGAATAACGGCGCGATGATCAACGCCTTGCGCTTTATCCCATAAGTCGATACCGGGTTTATGAAGGGTTCTAAACATGAGGTCTCTGGGGATTTCTTGTAGTGTTTTGATGTATTGAATACCTAAGTTACGCAAGGTTTTATAAGTGGTTCCGCCTACGCCAGGTAAACTCCGAACCGATAGGGGAGATAAGAAGTTTTTTTCTAATCCTTTCTCCACTTGTCGCTGTCCTGCCGGTTTTGCAACGCCTGTAGCAACCTTAGATACGGTTTTATTGGTAGAAAGGCCAAAGCTGATGGGGAGCCCGGTTTCTTTTTTTATCCGCTCTTTGATTTCTTGGGATAATTGCCAACTACCAAAAAAGCGCTCCATTCCAGTTAAGTCAATATAAAATTCGTCGATGCTACTTTTTTCATATAAGGGGACCGCCTCAGCAATAATTTCTGTAACCATATGCGAATACTCGCTGTACTTTTGGGAATCTCCACGTATGAAAACCGCATCCGGACAGAGTATTCGTGCTTGTTTCATGGGCATGGCACTATGCACTCCAAATGATCTGGCTTCATAGCTGCAGCTAGCAACTACACCTCGTTCACTCAGCCCTCCAATGATGATGGGGCGTTCCTTTAGCGCTGAGTTATAAATGCGCTCAACGCTAACAAAAAATGAATCAAGATCCATGTGGGTGATAATTCGCTCGTTCATAATGATAAAAATATTAACAATTATTCGTTAATAATATAGTCAAAAAATAAGATATATGAAGACTTTTGAAACTCTTTTTCGTATTGTGTGTTTATCATATCAATGAAGAATTACGTCGTTATAGGTGGCTCAACAGGAATTGGTAGAGCCCTGGTAGAACAACTTTCAACCGATCACCAAGTATGGGCTACATATAATCAAACTCCAATAGAATCTAACGATCGAGTGACATACCACCCACTCGATGTAACAGCAGAAAATATGGACCTAACTTGGTTGCCAGATCAGATAGACGGATTGGCATACTGCGTTGGTTCAATTGCTTTGAAGCCATTTCATCGAATCAAAGCAGAGGAGTTTATGCAAGATTATCAAAAGCAAACGGTGGCGGCGATTCAAATTCTACAACAAAGTCTATCGGCATTAAAAGCGTCAGACCAAGCCTCGGTGGTATTGTTTTCAACCGTAGCTGTTCAAACGGGATTCCCTTTTCATGCCTTGGTTTCCAGTTCTAAGGGAGCCATTGAAGGATTAACCAAAGCATTGTCTGCAGAATGGGCACCGAAGATCAGGGTGAATGCCATTGCTCCTTCTATTACCGATACTCCGTTGGCATCAAATTTATTGAGTACTCCAGAAAAAAAGGATGCGAATGCCCAAAGGCATCCATTAAAAGCAGTAGGAGAAGCTGAGGATATTGCCAAACTAGCGGCCTTTTTATTAAAGGAAGATTCACGTTGGATAACCGGACAGGTTCATCATATTGATGGAGGCATCTCAAGCTTGAAGGTATAAGTTCTTGAAAAAGCCTTGGAACATACCCAACCTACCGGTATTTAGCTTGATGACTGAAATCAATGGTCGGGTAAACATGAATATTTGCACCTACGTTTCGGCGATGAGTATGAAGCCCAAACGCTATGCTATTGGGGTTTATTATGACACCAAAACCCTAGACAATATTCGAAAAGGCAGCTCCATTGTGCTGCAATTGTTGCATGTTGACCAAGCGGTTATTGTTCGAAATTTCGGTTTGAAAAGTGGGTTGAATATGGATAAGCACGAGTTTTTGAGAAAGAAGAATAGCGGCGATATGGGAAATCCCATCAAAAGACCATACCAATGTATTCAATGGAATGAACACGTGGTATTGAAACATGCGGTGGCATGGATGGAATTAAAGCCGTTATGGAATCAATCAGCAGGGGATCACGAACTCTATCTCTTTGATGTGTTAGGATATAAAGCCAACCAAGATGACGGAGTACTAACGGTGAGAGATTTGGGAGAAAAAGGAATCGTTCGGATATAATGAAAGAAGAAGATATCGATAGAATCATTGAAATGGCTTGGGAAGATAGAACCCCATTTGAAGCCATTGAAATGCAGTTTGGTACACCTGAAAAAGAGGTGATAAAGCTCATGCGAAAGCATCTGAAACCAAGTAGTTTTAGATTGTGGCGGAAAAGAGTAAATACAGGAGTATCTCAGAAGCACTTGCATAAGCGTAGTTCGGAAATTACCCGTTTCAAATGCTCTAGGCAAAGGGCGATATCTAACAATAAAATTTCGAAAAGATGATCGAAACCAATTACGATTCCATCCTAGAAAAGTTGAATCATATTGACCCCATCAAATATGCCAAGAATCGTAATTTCTTGTGGGGTTCGGTTACACAGGTATCACCTTACGTGGCGCGAGGTGTAATTTCAACCAAGCAAATTCGAGAGTCTTTATTATCCAGAGG
>VMCP01000105.1 GCA_008081305.1 Bacteroidota bacterium
GATACTGGGGCGATCATCAGGTAATTTACCTTTTGAAATTCTTAGAATTTATCGACAAACACTACCCTGAAAAACTCCAGTCCTACTTTGCGAGCAACCTGTTTGTTTATGCCAATGTTCCGTATAAGATTAAGTCATACACGGAAATATTGGTTGATCCAAAAAACACCATCGATTACAATTTTGAAGAAGAGAAGAAAATAGAAATTCGACGCGATAAAATTGGCTCCGATGGCACCTTGTTCTGCGATAAATACGGTAGCATTTACAAGGTGAATTTCATTGAAAAGATTCTTGCAGTGGTATTATCCAAATTGTCGAACTTCATACCAGAAGGTGGTATTTGGATGAATACTCAGCGTCCTGAGTGGAACGACGCAAACAATGCCCTTGTGGGTAATGGTGTATCCATGGTCACCTTGTACTATTTACGAAGATTCTTAAACTTCTTTGGTGAAGCATTAAAAGACTCAGACTTAACAGAAATTCCAATATCGAACGAACAGCATACCTTTTTTGAAAATGTAAAAAACACCTTTGAGAGTCATCAAACAGAACTAAAATCTAACATGAGTGACTCACAGAGAAAGATCATTTTAGATGGATTAGGAACGGCGGGAAGCGAATACCGAAATACCATTTACAATAACGGATTCTCTGGTGTGAAGGAACCACTCAAGATGGATGAATTGAGGGAATTTGTATCTCTTGCTAAAGTCTATCTCGACCACTCGATTGAAGCCAATAAAAGAGAAGATGGAATGTACCATTCCTACAATCTCATGACCTTAAAAAACAATAAAGAGGTTAGTATCTCTTATTTGCCTGAAATGTTAGAAGGTCAAGTTGCTGTGTTAAGTTCTGGCTATCTCACAACAGATCAGTCCCTGAATGTTCTAGATAGTTTAAAAGCGAGTGCGCTATTCAGGGATGATCAATACAGTTATATTCTATACCCAAATAAGGACTTACCCCGATTTTTAGCTAAAAACACCATCCCTAAAGAACACATTGAAAAATCAAAACTATTCCGTACCCTATTGGAAGATGGTAACTCCAAGATAATCACTCAAGATGCCAACGGTGACTATCATTTTCACGGGACATTTAACAACGCGGAATTTCTAAAGAAAGCTCTCAGGGCACTTCCTAAAAAATACCTCTCATTGGTTGAAAAAGAAACAAATCTCGTATGCGATGTGTACGAGTCGGTGTTTAATCATAAGGCATTCACTGGAAGATCGGGTACCTTCTTCGGCTATGAAGGCCTTGGGTCCATCTATTGGCACATGGTTTCTAAACTCTTACTTGCCACATTTGAGACCATAAAAAAAGCCATTGATAACAAGTACGATGAAAAAATTATCGGTCGATTATTCGATCATTATTTTGAGATAAAGGCGGGAATTGGCGCGCATAAATCTCCCACACTTTATGGAGCATTCTCAACAGATCCTTATTCTCATACCCCTGGAGGTAAAGGCGCTCAACAGCCAGGCATGACGGGTCAAGTAAAAGAAGATATCTTATGCCGATTTGGTGAAATGGGTATTTGTATGGAAAACGGCCGACTAGGATTTGACCCCGCCATTTTACATAAAGATGAATTCCTTAAATCAAAGGGGACTTTTGAGTATTACGATGTTGAACAGAAAAAACAAGAATTAGAAATCCCAGAAAACGCATTGGCCTTAACCATTTGCCAAGTTCCTGTGATCTATCATCGTGCAGACTCTGCCCGTATTGAAGTGTTTACTAAAAATGGAAGTTCTCGAAAAATCGAAGGCAATTACTTAGACATAGAACTAACGCAAAGCCTATTCAACCGCACCGATGACATTTCAAAAATTCATGTTTTCACCCTTAAATCATAATAACTGCAAAT
This sequence comes from Bacteroidota bacterium, assembly GCA_008081305.1. Taxonomy (GTDB): domain Bacteria; phylum Bacteroidota; class Bacteroidia; order NS11-12g; family UBA955; genus VMCP01. Next base: position 1,886 of record VMCP01000105.1, read on the forward strand.
GAGTTCTCATTGGTTTAAATACTCCGTTTGGGCCCTTTGTTTAATCATGGGAATATTCGCTTGTTCTGATCCTAAAGAAATGAAAACACATAGAGACAAACATCCTGAAGAAATCCTTGGAAATCCAAATTACCAAGCCATTTCTTATGGTGGTTATCGCGGCCTAAGTAGAGACACTCAGCCTTCGTTAGATGAACTTAAAGAAGATCTACTTATCATGCACGCAGCAGGGTTTCGCATACTCAGAACCTATAATGTACATTTCCCTCACGCCGAAAATACGCTTCGAGCAATCAAAGAACTCAAAACCGAGAACGATGAATTCGAAATGTATGTCATGCTCGGAGCATGGATTAGTTGCCAAGCTGCATTTACTGAGCTACCCAATCATCAATTCGAGAACGTTGCTAACGAGGATGAAGTAAAGGAAGCCGTGCGATTGGCCAAAGAATATCCAGATATCGTTAAAATAATAGCCATCGGAAATGAAGCTATGGTGCATTGGGCGGCTAGTTATTTTGTAGAACCTGGAATCATATTAAAATATGTAGAACAACTTCAAGAAATGAAATCAAAGGGTGAGCTACCCAAAAATCTGTGGGTCACAAGTTCAGATAACTTCGCGTCGTGGGGCGGTGGTTCTGAAGATTACCACAAGGAAGATCTTAACGCGTTGATCAAAGCCGTCGACTACCTTTCGGTTCATACCTACCCTTTTCACGATACCCATTATAATCCAGTTTTTTGGCACTCCAATGATTCGAGTGCCTCGGAAACTGAGGATATCGAAAATGCCATGAATAGAGCAGTAGATTATGCTAAACAGCAGTATTTATCTGTGTTGGAGTACACACGTAAACTGGGCGTTGAAAAACCCATACACATCGGAGAAACTGGCTGGGCTAGTGTTTCTCAGGGCCTTTACGGAGATAATGGATCTCACGCCGCAGATGAATATAAACAGGCTTTGTATTATCAAAAAATTCGCGACTGGACCAACAAGGATAGTATTTCTTGTTTCTATTTTGAGGCTTTTGACGAACAATGGAAAGATCCTAACCATACGGATGGATCTGAAAATCATTTTGGACTATTTACACTAGATGGGCAGGCTAAACTAACCCTTTGGCCAATGGTAGATAAAGGAATATTTGATGGATTAAGCAGGAATGGGAATGCCATTAGCAAAACCTTTAACGGCGATAAGGATTCGATACTCAACTATATCCTAAGACCTATAAAACGCTAAAAGATGATGTATTTCAAAAGTTGGCATCATTTGATTCATAGTATCGTCCTCAGCGTTGTGATGCTACTAAATCATGGATGCACGGTGGCTCAAAACGAGGTAACAACCCATGGAAGATCCATCTGGGTAAATGACGAACCTTTTTTCATCAAAGGCATATGTTATCACCCGGTAAATAAAGGAGAAACCCACCGGATTTTTGACCATTTAGATCAGGACTTAGAGTTAATGTCAGAGGCAGGTATTAACACGATCAGGGTTTATTCGCCCATTGATGATGAGTCCGTGCTTGATCGTATACATACCAAAGGAATGAAAATCATCATGGGCATGGGATACAATGAAGAAGGTCGTTACGATATTCGTTCGGGAAGTTTTGCTCAATACATTCGTAAATACAAAAACCACCCCGCTATACTTTTTTGGGAATTAGGAAACGAATACAATTATCATCCTGAGTGGTTCAACGGTGACATCGCCAATTGGTATAATGCACTGCGAAAAGCCATTGACACCATCCACGAAATTGATGTTGATCACCCCGTAGCCACAGCACACGGTGAAATTCCAGATTCGCTAGCCATGGCAATGATTCAAAACATCGACCTCTGGGGTCTCAATGTTTACCGTTGGGATCAACCCCAAACAGCCATCGAAGAATGGCTTAAACTCAGTGATAAACCCATGTATTTTTCTGAATTAGGAGCCGACAGCTACATGAAGAAATCAGTCGCTGATTTATCAGAAGGCGTGAATGAAAAAGCACAAGCGAGAGCCAATCAAACCATACTTGACTCCGTACTTCAACATTCCAATGATGTTTGTGGATTAGCCGTATTTTCATTTACCGATGGCTGGTGGAAGGCGGGGAATCCCAATCAGCAAGACGTAGGAGGATGGGCACCCAATAGCAGCGGTGTGCCCTATGACGGAGCGCCTAATGAAGAATTTTGGGGCATTGTAGACATTGAACGAAACAAGAAATTGACCTACGACGTGTTGAAATCGAGATTTTTAAAAACAATAATCAAACCCAAAGGCAAATAGATACCATGCAAAAACCCATCTACATATTGGGAAGTTTGTTTCTTTTGCTGTCTAATGGCTGTACCGAACAAAAAACCAACATGCAAGTATTTGAAACCTCCAAAAGTGGTCATCAATTAACTCAATTAAAGGAGTTTGAAATCGGTGAGACCATCGTGGATGTTGTGATCCATAAAGACATAAAAAAACAACGCATTACTGGCTTCGGTGGAGCGTTTACAGAATCTACTGCTTACCTGTTACATCAAATGAGTGAACCCAAGCAGACCGAACTATTAGATGCTTATTTTGGGCTGGATGGAGCTCAATATTCATTGACAAGAACACACATGAATTCTTGTGATTTTTCTCGATTCCATTACAGCTATGATACGGTTGTTGGGGATACACAATTAGAACATTTTTCGATTCAACCAGATAAAGAACACTTAATCCCGATGATCAAAGGTGCAATGCAAGTATCGAAAGATGGCTTTAAAATCATTGCATCACCATGGACCGCCCCACCTTGGATGAAAGACAACAACGATTGGGTAGGCGGCAAACTGCTACCTGAGTATTACGCTACATGGGCTTTGTTTTTTAAAAAGTATGCTCAATCTATGGCTACAGAAGGCATCAACCTATGGGGGTTTACCGTTGAAAATGAGCCATTGGGAAATGGGAATAATTGGGAAAGTATGCATTTCACTCCAGAGGAAATGAGTCAATTTGTCCAGGAGTACCTCGGTCCCGAGCTTGAAAAATCAAACCTTGACGACTTAGTCATATTGGGTTATGACCAAAACAGAGCAGACCTCAAGGAGTGGGTTGATGGAATGTTCCCCTCAGGTAAATCAAAAAACTATTTTGATGGCACCGCTGTGCATTGGTATGAAAGCACCTATGACTATTTCCCTGACGAACTAGATTACGCTCACCAAAAAGCCCCGGATAAATATTTAATTCAGACAGAGGCTTGTGTAGATTCTGAAATTCCTGTCTGGAAGGACGATCAATGGTACTGGGAAAAAAATGCCACCGATTGGGGTTATGATTGGGCCAGTGATGATAAAAAATACCTACATCCAAAATACATTGCCTCCCATCGTTATGCCAGGGATATTATTGGCTGCTTGAACCATTGGGTAGACGGTTGGATCGATTGGAACATGATATTAGATCGGCAGGGCGGACCAAACTGGTTTAAGAATTGGTGTGTTGCACCCATCATTGTTGACCCAACAACCGATGAAATCTATTATACGCCATTATATTACATCATGTCTCATTTTAGCAAATTCATTCGTCCTGAGGCACGCGTATTACAAACGAATCACATACACACTGATTTAATGATAACGGCCGCAGTAAATAAGGATAAAAGCCTCGTCATTGTGGTATTTAATCCGACAAACAATATGATAACTTATAGACTAAAAGGCATTGGAGATCATAGAGAACTCTCAATCAGCCCAAATGCCATACAAACCATTATCGTTCAACCATAATTTAATACAATGTCCGATTCATTCACACAACCACAAAAAAAAGTATCACTCGGCTATAAAATTGCATTTGGCTTTGGGATGTTAGCCAATCAAATGTACCCCGCTGCTCTGGGTGTTTTCATCATTGTTTTGGTTCAGGATTTAGGATTTGCCGCTATTCTTTGGGGAATATTACAATTTGCTCCAAGAGTCGTAGACGCCATAACGGACCCAGTCATGGGTTTCATATCAGATAATACACGATCCAAATGGGGCCGAAGGCGACAATACGTTCTTATTGGAGGTATTATCATTTGTATTTCCTACATCGCTATGTGGCAACTCTATGAAGAAAATGGGGTGATGTATAACTTCGTTTATTTCTTATCGTGGTCGTTGGTATTTTATCTGGGGCTTACAATTTTTAGTGTTCCTTATCTCGCATTGGGATATGAAATCAGCGACGACTTTCACGAAAGGACTCAGATCATGGCTATTTCACAGTTCATTGGTCAATGGGCCTGGGTCATTGCTCCATGGTTCTGGGTGATCCTATACGATCCAAAATGGTTCCCTGAAGGAGCTGCGCAAGGTGTAAGAGACTTATCCGTTTGGGTAGCTATCCCATGCTCCCTATTCGCCATCATTCCTGCATTATTTATCAAATCAGAATCTACTGTTGATCGCACAGACTTCCTACCGATAAATGCCCGATATATAGGAAAAAGCGTTTCAAATATTTTCAAGTCTGCTTTTGAGTCTTTTAGAATCAAGTCATTCAGACAAATTGCTGGCGCTACCTTTCTTATCTTCAATTCATTTAATATTACTGGAGCATTTACCTTTCTCATCATTGTACATTATCTGTTCAATAGTGACCCAGCAAGCGCCGGAAATTGGCCAGCTTTGCACGGCTCAATTGGTGCAATATGTACCACTATTCTCGTTATACCCATTGTGACATTCATGTCAAAAAAACTTGGTAAGAAAAGAGCTTTCATTATATCGCAATTGATTTCAATCATAGGGTATATCTTGTTCTGGTTTCTATTTGTTCCAGGGAAACCCTATCTATTCTTGTACGCACTACCCTTTCATTCTTTTGGGATCGGAAGTCTATTCACCATTATGATGAGTATGACCGCCGATATTTGCGACATCGATGAACTCGAAAATGGGAAACGCCGTGAAGGTGTGCTTGGTGCTGTGTATTGGTGGACCGTTAAATTAGGCTTTGCAATCGCTGCACTTACCGGAGGGTTCATCCTGAATTTTATTGGTTTCGATGCCAGTAATGTTACGGCTTCGGCAATCGTGGGAATGCGTATGTTTTACTCCGCCCTTCCTATAGCCGGAGTTATTGGCGCTATTTTAATTATGAGGAATTATAACATTACGGAAGAGAAAGCCAACCAAGTCAAAGAACAACTTAAAATACAAAGAGAAAAATCATAAAACAACATGTCCTACAGAAAAGAAAAAATCCAATCCCTCTTAGGCATCGATACCAATCAGCTAGATCGAGAAGCACTAATTGAACACAGCAATACCTTTTTTGAAAATGGGATGCACGGGCTCTGTTTCAGCCCCTATGAAGAAGGTCAAAAACCGAGTGACCCCATTTCCGATGATCAAATTAGACGAAAGCTTGCGATCATCGCACCTCACACGAAATGGATTCGGACTTTTTCATGTACAGAAGGGAACGAGCGCATTCCCAAAATAGCCCGTGAATTCAATTTAAAAACTTTGGTTGGAGCATGGTTGGGCGAAGACAATGAACTCAATGAAGCTGAAATAGAAGGGCTAATTGAATTAACCAAAGAGGGTTTTGTTGATATCGCTGCCGTTGGAAATGAAGTGATGTATCGAGGAGATTTAACCGAAGAGGAACTCATTGATTACATGCAAAGAGTTAAAAAAGAAATTCCAAATACGCCCATGGGCTACGTGGATGCATACTATGAATTTACGGATCGACCTAACATCACCGAAAATTGCGACGTTATTTTGGCTAACTGCTATCCTTATTGGGAAGGATGCAGCATCGAATACTCTTTGGTTTACATGAAACAAATGTATTACCAAGCCATGGCCGCTGGAAATGGTAAAAAAGTTATCATTACCGAAACTGGTTGGCCAAGTCAAGGAGAGAATTTGGAAGGTGCATATCCAGGTTATGAAAACGCGCTTAAATATTTCATTAATGCACAAAACTGGTCCAAGGAAGATAACATCGAAATGTTCTATTTCTCTGCATTTGATGAGTCTTGGAAGATTTCAGCA
>VMCP01000002.1 GCA_008081305.1 Bacteroidota bacterium
CTCCTGTTTTTAGACATTCTTGGATACGTGAATGTATCCATCGCTCAACCCTTAAACAAGTTAAACGTAGGGTTTGAGGAACTCCATGATTCATTGGGTACCTCAGGAGTTCGTAACGGCTCTCGGGGTAATGCTACTTATAATTTTTCTCAGGGTGAGTTTAATTTACATTTGGATACAGATTGGGATACTTCCTTCGGTGGGTATTGGGCCGGTGGTTGGGCGTTATCAAATCTCAAATACACTACAGAAGAGACTAGTGATTTCTCAAAACACCTATATGCATCCAAACCAGGAAAGGGTAGTGAAAAATCAGGTAATGTGTATGCTGTAGGTACTGATGGGAGTTATATTCAAAATGAAGACCCAATAAACCAATCAATGGCGGGTTGTTATATTTCCAACAGCACTTATGCGTACAATTCAATGAAGCTAGGTGATAATTTTGCGAAAAAATTCGACTCAAATGATAGCTTCGCTTTGATTGTGGATTTCTATCTATCCGGCAAAGAAGTAGGTTCTCAAAAAGTTTGGCTGGCAGACTATAGATCAGCATCAGCAGATGATCACTTTATACTAGATACCTGGCAGTGGGTCACCTTTCAATACGCTAATGCCGATAGCATTGTGTTTCATTTTGAAAGTTCGGATATGGGCGATTGGGGAATCAACACGCCAAAGTATTTCTGTTTAGATGAGGTTCAATTGGTTTCTGGTGCGAATATGGAGGAGTCCCCCACTACATTAGATCTTGAGGTATATCCAAATCCGTTTAATGAATACATTAAAATAGATATTAAAGAGAAAGTGAAAAGTGTTCATTTGATGGATTTATCCGGTAAAGTTCAACCGATATCAATAGAGAATGAAACAATTTTGAATACTTCAATGGTTTCAAGAGGCGCCTATATCCTGACTATATTCACTGAGGGTGGTCGCGTGCATCATCAAAAGGTTTGGAAATGAGGATCGCATATTACATCGCAATAGTATTCTTTTTTCTAGGTTGTAGGGATACTCCTAGTGACGGAGGTTCCAAACTTACGACCTACAAAAACAATAAAGTTGGAATACTATGTGAGGGTAATTTTCTATGGGGGAATGCACAATTTGATGTTTGGGCACCCGATTCTAATCTTTTTGTTGACAAAGCATTTGAAAAAGCAAATCAAAAACCAATTGGGGATATACTTCAATCGGCATTCAAGTATGGCAATTCTCTTTATCTAGTGGTTAACAATAGCGGACTACTATATGCATTAAACCCAACAACCCTGGAAGTTAGGAAGCGTATAACCGGTTTTAAGTCTCCAAGATATGCGGCAGCATACGACGGTAAAATCTATATATCTGACCTTGAAGCAAATGCGGTGAGTGTTTTTGACACGCTAACAGATGAGGTGAAGAGTATTCAAATTCTTGAAAATGTAGATGGAGCTAGATCCGGATGGACAGAGGAGATTTGCTTTTGGAACCAACAAATTGTGGCGACAGTAAATGATGGCTTTCTATGGGTATTTGACCCTACAACAAATAGTTCAAAACTGATTGAAACGGACACGGGATCTAGATATTTAGCCATTGATAGCCGCAACCGACTTTGGATTGGTAGCAGTTCAGGTAATCAGTCAAGCCTGAAAGCATTAAATCAAAATCTGGAAGTGGTATACGCTAAATCTTGGACAAAAGAAGGAGAATTAACTCGGTTGAGTGCATCGCTAACTGGAGATACCCTATGGTATATACGCTCTGGATCATTAACAGGCATGTCGGTTGAATCTATGGAACAAGAATTTTCGAAGGTAGTGCCATACACAAATATTTACGGGATGGGAATTGATCCTAATACAGGGGAAATATATGTTTCTGATGCAGGGGATTATGTAAGTCGAGGCCGTTGGTCAGTGCTCAACCCCGCAGGAGACAGCATAATTCACTCAGGTAAAACGGGAATAATCCCAGGTGGATTTGTATTCTTCTAGCCTATTCCTATTCTTATTGAATTAGCGAAAAACCTACCTTTGCTTTTGTGAAGCGCATCGATCTACTCATCCTCAGAATGTACTCACGGCTTTTTGTCGTGACGTTCATATTGAGTCTGTTTTTGTTTTTGATGCAGTTTCTTTGGAAATACATCGATGAGCTCGTAGGAAAAGGAATTCCAACCCTTGCATTATTTAAACTTATTTTCCTTTCATTAGCGGATCTAGTCCCGATGGCACTTCCGATGACCGTTATGGTTGCCGGGTTAATGACGTTTGGGAATCTATCGGAGAGCTTCGAACTGGTTGCCATGAAAGCCAATGGTGTATCGTTGATCCGAATTTTACGCCCGGTTTTCCTATTTATGTCAGTCTTGGTAGTTACCAATTTCTTGTTCCTAAACTATGTGATTCCTAAAGCTAATCTTGAATTCAAGGCAATGCTTATGGAGTTAAGGTCTAAGAAGCCTGCTTTCAATATTGACAGGGGAGAGTTTTACCAACAAATTGATGGGGTGGCTATTCGCGTCGGAGAAAAAGAAGCCGATGACGAAACCGTTCATGACGTGCTGATTTATGAATACAAGGATGACGATAGCAAACGCTTAAATGTAATCCATGCAAAACATGGGAAAATGATGCTTTCAGACGATAAGCGGGCATTGAACTTCACCCTATTTGATGGCGTAAGGTATGAGGAGATGACATCAGCGGAGAATTACCGTCGGACTCGCCCTTTTAATAAAATGTATTTTGAAAAGCAGCGAATGATGGTGGATTTGTCCAGTTTAGATTTTTCGTTTGCAGACCGTAATCACATAGCGAAGGATTATCGCTTACTTAATGTTTCTCAGTTATCTGCAGAGATTGATACGTTCGGTATGCGCATGAATAAGCACTATTTAGACAATGAACGGTATCTGAGCAGATTAATTCATTATCCAAGTTTATTTCCATCTAGCAAAAAACGTAACGCTAAAAGCATAAAAGGTTTTGTATCACTTTCAAAAAGTGATATTTATAACCACTTTGATTCATCCAAGCACCGATCTATGAGAAATCTTGCTTTGTCAACTGCCAAGGGGATTAAGGGTACGCTTGATGGATATGCATCTTCGCAAGAGTATGAATACAAAGATGTCGCTTTATACCGAAGTGAGCTTCATAAAAAATATTCGTATTCTTTGTTGTTGATGATCTTGTTTTTTATCTCCGCTCCATTAGGAGCAATCATTAAAAAAGGTGGAATCGGATTGCCACTCGTAATTAGTGTTCTTCTTTTTGTACTTTTTTATGCTCTCAATCTTACAGGAGAAAAAATGGGGAAGGGCCTAGTGGTACCAGTTTACGTTGGGATGTGGATGAGTAGCTTTATCCTTGCAACAGTGGCTACTTTTATAACCTCTAAGGCATTGAGTGATCGTTCTTTGTGGGAAAGAAAAAAGCGAAGGAAAAAACTAAAAATGGTCTCATCTATATGAGAATTCTCGTAATAGGAAATAGAATTCCCTGGCCATTGCATGATGGTGGTGCTATAGCGACTTACCGCTTATTGAAAGGATTATCTAGCCTAGGGCATGAAGTCACCTTCTTTACATACAATACCAAGAAACATTTCCAGACAAAAGAGGAAATCACAAACGCCCTAGGGTTTTGTGAGGTTGTTACACATGAATTAGACTCAACTCCAAATAAGCTGGGTGCATTAATGCAGTTTCTAAGGGCGGATAGCTATTTTCTTTCTCGTTATGATTCAGAGGAAGCATCTGATCAACTGAAGAAGTTGATAGAAAACCAACAATACGATTTGGTTCAAATAGAAGGCTTGTATTCGTGGCCACTTCTTAACCCTTTATTTAGCTGGTTAAAACAGAATTTTGCGTTACCTGTAGTTTACCGAGCACATAACGTTGAATCTCAAATTTGGAAACGTGTATTAAATTCAGAACGAAACAGGCTTAAGAAGTTATTTTTTCGTTCTCAAGTGAAAAAACTCGAACGTGAAGAACTCCGATTATTAGGATTAGTCGATGCAACCATATCGATTTCTACAATTGATGAGAAGTATTTCCGAGCACATACACCTAAACCCATTCATGTTTTCTTACCTACAGTAGATCAACCTCTGCATCCAATAAAGCAAATTCAGCCCAATTCGATATTTCATATCGGGTCTATGGAGTGGGAGGCTAATGTCCGTGGAGTCCAATGGTTTTTATCCAAAGTATGGCCGTTACTCATTGAGAATAACCCCGATTTGCGATTCCACGTGGCCGGAAAAGGGATAGAAAAACATAAACATTTATTCTTCCAGTTCGGGGTCGTTTATCACGGGGAAGTCAGTAATGCTATAGATTTCATGAAGAACCATGGTATAGGAATTGTTCCGATTCACGCAGGTAGTGGAATACGAGTGAAACTTATCGAATCTATGGCATGGGGAATACCTTCTGTTTCTACAAGTGTTGGCGTTCAGGGATTACCACTGAGTGAGGGTTCGCCGGAAGTTTTAATAGCGGATGAAGCAGGAGGGTTTGCCGAGGCACTTTCCTCGCTATTCAATGATTGGCCAAGTGCCATAAGTCTTGGAAAAAGAGCTCATCAATATGTACAAGCCAATCATCACGAGCACAAAAACCATCAGGAGCTTGATGGTTTTCTTCGGGAAATCCTTACTGAGGATTAATCAATAATCATTTTGAAATGCTGAATTCCGGCTTCCTCGAATTGAGGACCTGTACACTTGAATCCGTACTTTTCGTAAAAGGGAATAGCATGAAGTTGGGCGTGTAAGTACTTAGTAGCTGAAGCATTATTCAGCTCTTCTAAACATTTTACTACCAAGGCAGCACCAACGCCTTTACCGCGATAGGATTTTAATACAGCGAATCGCTCTAGTTTTATTCCTTTGCTCGTATTTCTAATTCGGCAAGTTCCACAGATTATACCGTTATGTTTTGCAAGGAAATGTTTTGAACTTTCTTCAAATTCATCGTATTCTTCCTTTGGGTCTACCTCTTGTTCAATCACAAAAACCTTACGCCTTACTTCAAAGATTTCCATCATTTGTGGCCTTGTATTCACTTCCTCTATTGTTATCATCTAGAAATGGTTATTTTTGTTCGAAATTAATCGTAAAAAAGAGTTAAAAAAATGGCTAATTCAAAGATAGAAAACTTGCTAGGAAGTGATGCAGCTCACTTGTTGGATCACACATGTACTACTATCCCAAAAGAAAATATTCACATTCCTGGAAGTGATTTTGTTGATCGCGTGTTTGCTCAGTCAAACCGCAACCCTCAGGTTTTAAGGTCTATACAATCTTTATATAACCACGGTCGATTAGCCGATACCGGTTATTTGAGCATCCTCCCTGTTGACCAAGGAATAGAACATAGCGCGGGTTCAAGTTTTGCCCCGAATCCATCGTATTTTGATCCAGAGAATATCATCAAATTAGCGATTGAAGGTGGCTGTAACGCCGTTGCTTCTACCTACGGAGTATTGGCAATGAATTCACGTAAATATGCGCATAAAATTCCTTTTATCGTTAAACTTAATCACAACGAATTCTTATCATACCCGAATACCTACGACCAAATAATGTTTGGTTCCGTTGAGGAAGCTTGGAATTTAGGAGCAACTGCAGTAGGAGCAACTATTTATTTCGGATCTGAAGGTAGTAACCGTCAAATCATTGAAGTAGCCCAAGCATTTGAAGAAGCTCATTCTCTAGGGATGGCAACCATTCTATGGTGTTACACTCGAAATAGCGGTTTTAAAGTAGATGGAAAAGATTACCACACTGCTGCGGATTTAAGTTCTCAAGCTAATCATTTGGGTGTTACCATCCAAGCAGATATAATCAAACAGAAGCTACCAACTACAAATGGTGGTTACTTGGCTACAAAACATGGTAAAACTCATCCAAAAGTGTACGATGAATTAACGACTGATCACCCGATTGACCTTACTCGCTATCAAGTTGCAAACTGTTACATGGGAAGAGCAGGTTTGATCAATTCAGGTGGAGAAAGTAAAGGACAAGGAGACATTGAAGAGGCAGTAGCTACCGCTGTTATAAATAAAAGAGCGGGTGGTGCTGGTTTAATTCTTGGTAGAAAAGCATTCCAAAAGCCAATTGCTGAAGGAGTGGAGCTTTTAAACGCAGTTCAAGACGTTTACCTTGATTCATCTATAACAATCGCATAAATTAAGAAAATGGCTATCGCCGGAAACGGATACGATGATTTCGAAATGGAAGAACCATCAGATTCCAAATGGTATCTGAGAAAACTTTCCGGAATCCTCACAAAAACAAAGGATAAAAAACCAACTCCCGATGGTTTGTGGGAGAAATGTCGTCGCTGTAAAGAAGTATTTCCTGCAAAGGAATGGTACGATAACAGTTGCGTTTGTCCGAGTTGTGATTTTCACGATCGAATATCCTCGAAAGAATACTTCGATTTACTCTTCGATAAAGGAAAATACACAGAGATCAATGCTGATTTAACTTCTGGAGATCCATTGGGATTTGTGGATTCAGCACCTTACACCGATAGGATTCAAGTCGCCCAAAGTAAAACAGGGCTTAAAGATGCTGTGCGTACAGCACACGGAAAAATAAACGGCATTCCATTGGGTATTGCGTGCATGGATTTTGCTTTCATCGGTGGTTCTATGGGTTCCGTTGTTGGAGAAAAAATTGCTCGAATGATTGATCATTGTTTGGAAACAAAAACTCCATTTCTGATGATATCTAAGTCCGGAGGAGCCCGTATGATGGAAGCAGCGTTTTCACTTATGCAGATGGCGAAAACAAGTGCTAAATTAGCCTTGCTAAACAAAGCGGGTGTCCCTTATATTTCTCTAATGACGAATCCTACAACAGGAGGTGTTACCGCATCCTATGCTATGTTGGGTGATTTTAATATCGCAGAACCTGAGGCCTTGATTGGATTTGCTGGTCCTCGTGTTATTCGCGAAACCATAGGTAAAGATTTACCTAAAGGGTTTCAAAGTAGTGAGTTCTTATTAGAGCATGGGTTTCTTGATTTTATTGTTGGTAGAAACAGTCTGAAACAAGAGTTAGCCAAGTTATTGGGGATTATCTGGAAGAAAAAAAATTAAACGATCTATACATATGAACTTTCCTGAAAATTTGAAGTATACCAAAGATCACGAGTGGATTTTGGTTGAAGGTGACGAAGCAAAAATTGGTATCACAGATTTTGCTCAGAGCGAATTAGGTGACATTGTGTTTGTTGATATCACAGCCGATGGTGAGATACTAGATTCTGAAGAGATGTTTGGTTCAGTCGAGGCTGTGAAAACAGTGAGTGAGCTTTACATGCCGGTTTCTGGTGAGATTTTAGAAGTGAATGTTGGTTTGGAGTCAGCGCCTGAAAATGTAAACTCTGATCCTTATGGGGAAGGTTGGATGATCAAGATTAAGCCATCTGATCCTGGCCAAGTTGATGCATTAATGGATGCAGAAACGTACAAAGAAATGGTAGGGGCTTAAACCTTATTGATCATTACAATGAAGAAATCAATGCTCCCTTCTATTTTGTGGGGAGCATTTGTTTTTTATTTAACACTGAAACCTAAGGGAGTTATAAATTTAGTGTTTCCACCATTTATTAAGGCTTTGCATCCTGATAAGTGGGTGCATTTTATATTGTGGGGGGTATGGTATTACAGTTATTATCAATTTAATAAAGCTAATAGTTCTTCAACCTACCATAGATTTTGGACTCCCGTGATTTTTATATTGCTGGGAGCTGTTGTGGAGATCCTTCAACACTATATGAAATGGGGAAGGTCAGGAGATATTTACGATTTTATTGCAGATGTAATGGGCGTCTTGGTGGCTTTTTGGATCGTTCATCGGGAATAGGTAGATTGTTATTTCTATGATCACCGG
>VMCP01000083.1 GCA_008081305.1 Bacteroidota bacterium
AAACCTTGGCATTTTCTAATTCCTCTACTAGAGATACGGCAGTTGGTCCTGATCCAATAACCAGGGTGGGATATCCCCATTTTTTCTTACGTAATTTATTGATAGTATAGGTTGCGTTAATTAATCTAAACAGTAGTGTAGTAAAGAAGTGAAACGAAAATAATACGGCTAATGAGATGTAGTAATCTTGGTAGGTAGATACACTATCATCCAAAATAAACAGGAAAAATAGGACGAGTGATCCTACAAGGCTAGTAGTAAAGGTATTTTCAATTTCTCTTAATCTTGACCTTCTTAAAATGAATTGGTAATAACCCGAAAGAGCGTAAATGAAAATCCAGAAAATAGGGATTAAAACCAATCCTAAAAATAGCTTTGGATCTTGGTTGACAGGCACTGTGTAGCCATGCTTAGAGGCTTCGATGAATGTCTTTCGAAACAAGAATAAAGCAAGCCAACTTACAGATGCTGAGAAAATATCTCCGATTAAATGGAAAATTAACCTCTTCGATGATTTACTCATGGTTGATTATAAGATAAACGGATATTATCTAGAAGAAATTCTAGCGAACCCTCAAAGTCGGCTTTTTTATCTGTTGAGAAGAAAATCTCGTATTTGGTATCATCTGGTTGCCCTTGGATTTCGTACAACAAATTCACATAGAAATGTTTCCATTCGCTACCCGTTGGGTTAATGGTCATGTAAGGCACGAATTCTTGTCCCATCGAGTTATATCGTTTAACTGCCACAAGCACGGGTAACTCAGATTTTACATCGAATTCCATGAAAATCCCGCTTCCATCATTAGGTAGATCTTTGAATAGTTCAAAATGAGCCAAATCCATGCTTTTCAAGGAATCTGCGGCTGAAAACCCAGAAACCAGTACCTTGGATGGTCCTGAGAACCGATTGTTTAAATCGAAATGCCTGGTTTCAATGCGGCTGTAGTCATCCTCTAAAAGACGAATCGGGACCAATGTGGTATTGCTGTCTTCGAAATCTTCTTGCCACGCAATTTTAGCGCGGTTTCTAAACCGAAAGATGGGCGAAAATGTTACGGATGATTCTCTGGTTAACCCAATGGTTGTATCAACCAAATCTAATGTGAGATAATTATTGAGTGTTTGGGAGTTGCCATTAATTTTTACAAACGGTGCAATCTGAATTTTGGTTGGGCCCTCGGCGTCAAGTGGAAAAGTACAAGGCAAAGGAAATGTGCCGACGGTTTGGCTATTGACATACACTTGAATTGCTTGAATGTCATGAATGTTGTTCCCATTAATACCAGATGCATCTAGTATTACGCTATCAATTCGGATATATGATGGCACAAACGCCTCATCTGTTCTACAGGAAGGAAATAGAAGAAACAGCAGAGTTGAAATAGCAATAAACACTCCCGAGAAGCGCATGATGCAAAAGTAAGTTATTTAGATAGGGGATTAAAGACTTTGATAACGTCTTTTTACTTTTTCACAAACCACTTCACAGATATCGGCAACTCCCATGAGGTGATCTAACGTAGATAAGGGTGTTAATCGTTTGTCAATATTCTCAAAAAAGTTGGTTAAGTCTTTCACTCGATGGTCATACAACATCACATGCCTTTCTAAGGTTACCATTTCTGGATTATTGTCTATGTTACTATTTTGAATGTCTAAATCGAGTGAAAGCTGTTCAGTTTCACCTTTCATTCGTGACTCTTCCAAGTTATTGCCTTTGAGGTCAATAGACAAAAGTGTTTCAGGTTGGTATACTCTTATTCTATGGATGTTTTTATCGATTGCTCTTCCTACGGAGAAGTGGCATATGGCATCGTTATGGAATTCGATGTGAATATTCAACATATCAGGGTCTTCCCCAAAGAGGAACATGGGTCTCGCAGAAACCGATCGAATACTTGATTGCATCAAGCGCTGTACCAAGTCAAATTCTTCTGAAAGCTGGGTGAAAATCCAGTTCTCAAAAGTACCTGGCTTCGGAGGTTGGCAGTGCTTTTCGACTTTTATGAATCGTGGTTTTTTTACCAGATTTAGCGCCGTGGTGAATACCGGCTTGCCGTACAAAGTATTACCAAATTGAAAGACGACTTGACTTTCAAATCGAAGTTTTTCTATTTCCTCGATTTCGTGGGTTGACCATTCCCTAAATCCATCAACAAAAACATGTTTTCCAAATCGAATCATTTGACGAACGATTTCAAAATCCAACGCTTTTACTTCCCTACAAACAATGAAAATATTTGCTTTTTCGAGCAGATCCATGAACTGAAAAAAGTCATCAAAAAGAGATTTGTTTTGTTTGGAATCCGGATCTAAAAAGCCAATGACTTCTACATTTTTAATACGTGACAATTCCGTCACATATGCTTCCGTCGATTTTGCAGATCCTAAGAGAATGACCTTTTTCATTGAGTCAATTGTTTTAACTTTGTACGAAACAAAAATGAGGGACATTTTCTCGTTTTAGTAATGCGTTTTCTCACAGGTTGGTAAGAGTCGTTTATGTTGGACACTGCAGTACATCAGGGTAAGAGGCATAAGCTCGTTCGCGAGCTAGCGGACAAGGGAATTGATAGCAAAACCGTGCTTTCTGCGATTGCTAAAGTTCCGAGGCATTGGTTTTTCCCTAAAGATTTTGAGCATTATGCATACCGGGATGATGCATTTCCTATTGATTTTGGTCAAACCATTTCCCAACCTTACACCGTGGCTTATCAATCAGAATTAATTGATGTAACGGCCGGTGAAAAAGTACTTGAAATTGGAACGGGTAGTGGTTACCAAGCAGCGGTATTGTTGGAAATGGGTTTGAAACTGTATTCGATTGAATATGTAAGGCCTCTGTTAGAACAAGCAGCGCAACGATTAAAACCATACAAGAATAGCGTAAAGCTTCTGAATGGTGATGGTAGTAGAGGAGTCCCTAAGTACGCACCTTTTGATGCCATATTAGTGACTGCTGGTGCTCCTGCGGTGGCGAATGAACTATTAAAACAGCTAAAAATAGGAGGGAAGTTAGTAATTCCTGTAGGGGAAACTAAAGAAAATCAACGTATGCACCGGTACACTCGGATGAGTGAGACCAAATTCCATAAAGAAGTGTTAAAACCGTTCCGATTTGTTCCTTTGGTGGGAAAATCGGGCTGGGATTCTAAGGGTTCATAGCGTCTTCGATTTCCTCGGTTTTAATGGGGAAGTCCTCCATTAAATCAATGATTTTATCGCCTTGTAGTACCACATCGTTCTCTATTCTTACGCCTATTCCTTCTTCTGGTATGTAAATACCCGGTTCTATGGTTAAAACGGAACCATCCGGTATGGGCTCAAAGCGATGCATGACATCATGTACGTCTAATCCTAAATGGTGTGAAGTTCCATGCATGAAGTATTTCAAGTATGACTTCGGATTATCTTTAATTTCCTGCTGGGTAAATAATCCAAGTTCCACTAGTTTTTCATTGGTGTATGCACAAACCTTTCCGTGATAATCCGGTAGGGTGACTCCAGGCTTTAAAATGCTTTTAGCGTAACGCTGAACATCCAACACCGCATCGTAGACCTCTTTTTGTCTCTTACTGAATTTCCCATTTACCGGTATACATCGCGTTAAGTCTCCGTTGTAGTTGGCATATTCGGCTCCAAAATCAAGAAGCATAAGGTCGCCATCTTTCAAGGGTTTGTTGTTTTCAATATAATGGAGAACACAAGCACTTTCTCCACTCGCCATGATAGGGTCAAATGCGAATCCTTTACTTCGATTTTTTATAAATTCATGAATAATTTCTGCCTCTACTTCGTATTCCATCACACCAGGTTTGATGAACTGTAATGCTCGATACAAACCTTTTCTCGTAATGCTAATTGCCTCTTTAAGTAGTTCGATTTCTTCTTCTTCTTTTGACATCCTTAAACGTGCCAAAGTGGGAGCCAACCTGAACATATTATGCACAGGATATCGATCTTTCAGTTGTTTTGTAAAGTGAATATTAGAGTAGGGAACGTTGGTTGTGAATCTGTCATTTTCATTCAAATTAACCCCGATACTTTCAGCCATTAATATCACGGAATGTATGGTTTGCCAGAATTCATGGTACCAAAAAACAGAAGAAATACCAGATCTTTCGTAAACCTGTTGTGGATTCAGTCTCGCTCCATCCCAAACCGCAATTTGTGCGTTGGTTTCTTTCACGAAAACACACTCTTTAAACATGGGATTGGGACAATCTGGAAAACTTACATAAATGGTGTCTTCTTGATCTATCCCTGTGAGATAAAACAAATCGCTTTGTTGTCTAAAAGCAAAGAATGCATCACCGTTTCTCGGGGTTTCCCAATTGGAATGAATGATAGCCATTCCTCCCTTTGGAAGGGAATCAGCAAGCTTTTGTCTGTTTTTCTCAAATAGTCCTCTGGGTAATTGGTGATATTTCATGCGTTTGTCAATTTTTATGTAATACAAAGTTACAAATCCAATATCGACTATCTATGAGTCAGACGACATAAGCACTACATGGTGGTTTCTTGTTAGTTGTATCTACTTGTTATACAGTTGTTTATATCTTTTTGAAGTACTTCGTATTAGTTGCGATATTTAGATTAATTATTGAAATAACAGGAACTGGGAATCGTTGATTTGCGATATATGCCATACTTTGTTTGAACAAGAGTTGATAAAATCTTAAATTTGGGGCAACACGAAACTTTTTTTTCGTGTCATATTATAAGAACAAAAAATTAACGTATGAAAAGAACACTACGAATTGTTTTACTTTTTCTGACTGTTTTTGCCTTTAATAAATCATCAAAGGCTACCCACATGATGGGAGCAGACATGAGTTACAGATGTCTGGGTAACGGTAAGTACAAAATCACCGCAAAAGTTTATCGTGATTGTCGAGGGGTGTCAATGTCACCTGTGACTTTTGGTGCTTTTGCCGGAACCAACGGCGGTAATGGTTGTGGTAGCGTAAGGTTATCTGGATTGAAACGTACAGGTATTCGTGACGTGACACAGCGTTGTTCGTCTTCTTCGAATCCTTGTAATCCGAAAAATACCTATGGTACGGGTAAAGGGGTAGAAGAGCATACATTCGAGGCAACGATTGATTTTACTAAATCACCGTTAAAACAATTCGTAAACAAAAGCAGTTGTTGTGAGATCACTTTCTACGTTACGCAGTGTTGTAGAAACGGTGCCATTACTACAGGTGCGGCGAATAACAATTTCTATTCGACCTGTATGATCAACATCTGTAATATTCCAAAAACTGAAAATAAATGTAACAGTTCGCCACAGCTTTCAAACGAGCCTGTGGGTTTCTTGTGTTGTAACACTCCATGGTACTATAATAATGGTGCGGTGGATACGGTAGATTTTGATTCTATTTCTTATAAATTGGTTCGTGGTTTGAAAGGTATACCGAACAGTTCGGTGAATTACTCTTCGCCTTTTACACATCAATATCCAATGACTCCGTTTTGTATTCCACCAACAAAGACGAATATCAAATGTAGACCAAGAACAAATTTGAATCCACCACGTGGTTTCTTCTTTGATGAGACCAACGGGGATATCATTGTAACTCCTACGAATTGTAAGGAAGTGCCGATTCTGGTAATTGAACAAACCGAGTATCGAAAAGATAGTGCTACAGGAAAATGGTTGGTAATCGGTCGAACCCGGCGAGATATGCAGATGTGGGTAATTGACGAATGTGGATATAACAAACCGCCTATTATCAATGGACCATTTAACTGGAATATTTGTGAGGGTGAAAAGATCTGTAAGAAAATTAAAATTGAGGACGAAACGTTTACTCCTCATCAGACCGTACCGGATACTGTTCTGGCTACATGGAATGGTGGTATACCCGGTGCAACCTTCGAAGTTGTTGACCCGAAGAAGAGAGAGAAAGAATACGAGTTCTGTTGGGAAACAAAAATTGGAGATGCATCCGATGTATCCTACACCTTTACGGTGCGTGCTACGGACCAGCACTGTACACCTCCGATGATCTCAATCCGTTCTTTCAAGGTGAAAGTAAATCCTAAAGCTCAGACGGAAAGAAAGTACGATACCTTGAAATGTGGTCGATTAGCTATGACCTCCATGATTCCGGGAGGTTTCAAAGGAACACCAAGTTACAAGTGGAGTGTAAGAGATAGCACAGGTAAGAAAGAATTATTTTATTCTGGTAAGAAGACCGATACAATGAATTACTACTATGGTGGTAAATACATCTTCGTTCATACCATTAATAACTCATTCAACTGTCCTACAATTTATCGTGATACCGTTGAATTCCCTGCACCGCCGAGAGTTATAATGGCTACCGCTGATACCTTTGCTTGTTTTGGTACGGATATAACATTGAAACCAACCGTACTTGATGGTAAAAAAGATTACAGTTATAAGTGGGATCGATACACTTACAGATATGATACGGTATCTCAAAAAATGAAAATCTCCAACCAGTTTCACGTTGACGGAGATACTTTGGATCAACTTAAGATGCCGAGTATCCAAAAGGATACAGTTATCCGTATTCAAGTTACTGACGGAGATGGTTGTATTTTCTATGATACTGCCGCAATTTTTGTGAAACCTCTCCCTATCTTAGATTTAGGTCCTGATCAAAGAATTTGTACGTATGAAACGCAAATTTTTGATGCACAAAACCTTGATACGGTACAATATTATTGGAGCACGGGAGATACGACTCAAACTATCACGGTACATGTTGAAGATGACTACGATGTACTTGTAGTAGAACAAACGTGGTTCTGTGAGCAAAGAGATACCGTGCACCTGTACGTGAATGATACTGCCATAGCAATACCTAATAATGATACGACCATTTGTAATGAGCAATCTGTTGAGTTGGTTGCGGCGCACTCACCATCTGCTGAAAGTGCAATTTATGAATGGGTAGATATTACCGGTGGTAAAACACTGGGTAGTCAGACGAACTATACGGTGAGTCCCCGAAATTCAGGGCCAAACGGTGGTAGTGAGCAGAATTTCTTGTATTCCTTGTATACTAAAGTAACGCAAGGTGGACATTCTTGTGAGCATACCGATACCATGCAGATTACAGTGAATGCATTACCTGTGGTGAAATGGTTGAAGAAACCATTACCATCTGAGTGTTTTGATTATGGCGATATTGAGTTGAATAGCTTCTTGAACGTGGGTAAAGAAAATGGTGTACGTATTTGGGGTGGATCATTTGAAAAGCCAAATAATATGGTGGATAGCGTAACACCTTCCCGCCACATCTTTAAAACCACTAATCTTTCAAACAGCCAATTACAAAATGGTAAAAACTACCAAGAGAAAATATATGGATGGTTTAAAGACGATAATGGTTGTATCAATTATGACTCTACCATTCAACGTATAGATGGTAACCCAATACTTGAATTAAAAGACAAAGTATATTGTCAGGATTTAGGTGAAATAAAAATGGATGAAACCGTTGAATTCCCTAAGACGAAATCAGGTAAGCAATTCGAATGGGTAGTTCAAGAATGGGCGAGCGGAACTGATTCTGCAAGATTGTTAGTGAATTTAAACCCATGGGGAACACCTGACTGGCGTTTTAAGTTTGGTAGCCCAACGGAAGACTACTACCAAGGTGATTACAAGTTTAAATTATGTATCACAGATATCATCACGGGTTGCCAAAGTTGCGA
>VMCP01000187.1 GCA_008081305.1 Bacteroidota bacterium
AGAATTTGAAGGTGATGATCTCGAAAGATTGCGAATTGTAATTAAAGACATCAACTCACTGATTGATCATGCAAATTTCACCTTTCAGCGACTTGAGTACCTGCAAAATACCTTCCTTGGTCTTGTAAATATCGAACAGAACAAGATCATCAAAATATTTACCGTTGCTTCGGTGATATTCATGCCTCCAACGCTCATTGCTAGTGTTTACGGGATGAACTTCCGTTTCATTCAAGCATTTAATTGGGAATATGGATTCTTATTCGCCATAATCCTGATGATTTTATCTTCCGCAGGAACGCTGTATTTCTTCCGAAGAAAAAAATGGTTATAAAACCAATAAGGGATTGAGTTGTTGATTGTGGAGTGAGGAAGTATATAACCGTACTATTACTAGTATTTGTTTTCGTCTCTTGGAAGAGTCCTGATTCAGAGAGGTTAAAAAACATACGTCTATCATATACAAAAGCCCTAAAATCAGCAAAAGCCATAAATCAGCTAAGTCGCTTATCTTCTGCGGAAAAAACTGCCATATTCTTGGCATACCAAGGAACATCCAAAGCCTTAGAAGCCAGAAACAGCAATTGGCCTTCCACTAAAATATCATTAGCCAAGGAGGCATACTCCTTGTTGAATATTGCGGTAACTAAAGATCCAAAGAACTATGAAGTGCGATTTCTTCGATATAGTTTTGAGTGTGAAACGCCTACTTGGTTGGATCTAAACGCTCACATCGCAAAGGATGAAAGGTTCTTGTTATCCCATGCAAAGAAAGGGTTGCCCATTGCAGGTGTCATGAGGGCTTACTTCTCCAAAAATGAGAAATTAAACCCTAAGGAAAAACAGAAATTACTTAACCGTTTATAGCGGCAATTCCGGGTAATTGCTTGCCCTCGAAATACTCGAGAAGTGCTCCACCACCCGTACTCACGTAACTCACTTGATTCTCAAACCCAAAGCGATAAACAGCAGCTGCACTATCGCCACCGCCAATTAGGCTAAATGCTCCATTCTCTGTTGCACGTGCAACCGCCTCAGCGACTCCTTTGGTCCCTTTTTCAAATGCTTCCATTTCAAAAACACCCATGGGTCCATTCCAAAGGATGGTATGACTATCCAGAAGTACGCGGCTGAATTGCTCGGTTGCAGAGGTTCCGATATCCAAGCCCATCCATTCATCGGCTATTTCGTTGCTCGGGGCATGTTGTGTGTTTGCCTGTGCATCGAATTTATCTGCAATAATGGAATCGGCAGGCAAGTGAATTTTCACCCCTTTTTCTTCGGCCTTTTTCAGGATGGCTCTACAGGTATCTAAGCGATCATCTTCACACAGAGAATTCCCAATGTTGCCGCCCTGTGCTTTGAAAAAAGTGTATGCCATACCTCCCCCAATTAAAATATGATCTGCGATGTTTAACAGATTCTCAACAATAAGAATCTTATCGCTCACCTTCGCACCACCTACGATAGCTGTAAATGGGCGTTTAGGATTTTGCATTACCATTTCGGCATTATCTATCTCTTTTGCCATTAAAAACCCGAAGGATTTCTTTCCCTCAAAATGCTCTGCAATGATGGCTGTGGATGCATGGGCCCTATGTGCTGTTCCGAATGCATCGTTCACGTAAAAATCACCCAGAGATGCTAACTTTCTAGCAAAATCTGAGTCTCCTTTGGTTTCCTCTTTGTAGAAACGGAGATTCTCCAACACCAAAATTTCACCTGCTCTTAAAGCTTTCGACTTTTCAACGGCCTCTTCACCCTTACAATCATTGGCAAATTGAATCTCCTTGTTCGTTAACTCAGATAAACGCGCAACAATATGCTTCAGAGAAAATGCTTCTTCAGGTCCATTTTTTGGCCGACCCAAATGACTCATGATGATGACTGCACCTCCTTCGCTCAGGATGTGATTGATGCTAGGTAAAGCAGCTCTAATTCTGGAATCGTCGGTGATTTCAAATTGGTCATTCAAGGGAACATTAAAGTCCACTCGCATTAAAACCTTCTGGTCCTGGAAGGAAAACTGTTCTAATTTAGGGGTCATAGGGTTATAGTGATTTTAATAGATTATTCATAGATGTTTGATTGCGGATGATTTCCGCAAGCTTCTCAATAGAAATTCTCTCCTGCTCCATAGAGTCTCGATAACGAAGGGTAACATCGCCGTTGGTTAAGCTATCGTGATCCACGGTAACACAAAACGGCGTACCTAGAGCATCCATTCTACGGTAGCGTTTACCAATACTGTCCTTATCCTCGATGAAGACATTGAAATCAAATCGTAAATCTTGATAGATTTTCTCCGCTAATTCTGGCAAACCATCTTTTTTCACCAATGGGAGAATAGCACACTGTATAGGTGCGATTGCAGGGTGCAGTTTTAAAACCGTTCGGTTATCGCCGTTGACATTCTCTTCGGTGTAGGCCTCCGATAAGGTCATCAAGAACAACCTATCTAAACCAATAGAGGTTTCGACCACATACGGCACATAGCTTTCATTTGACTCAGCATCAAAATAACGCAGCTTTTTACCGCTAAACTCTTCGTGTTGCTTCAAATCAAAATCGGTTCTACTATGGATGCCTTCCACCTCTTTAAAACCAAAAGGAAAATCATATTCAATATCAACGGCAGCATTCGCATAGTGCGCGAGCTTGACATGATCGTGGTACCTGAGTTTTTCACTTTGCGTTCCTAATGTTTCGTGCCATTTCATGCGCCAAGCTTTCCAATGCTCATACCACTCTTTTTCAGTGCCCGGCTTACAGAAAAATTGCATCTCCATTTGCTCAAACTCTTTCATTCTCATAATAAATTGTCGTGCAACAATTTCATTACGGAACGCTTTACCCGTTTGCGCAATACCAAATGGCAACTTCATTCGGCCGGTCTTTTGCACATTCAAATAGTTCACAAAAATTCCTTGCGCGGTTTCAGGTCTAAGATAAAGATTAGCATCCTGTCCATCTGTAGCATTCATTTGGGTGGAGTACATTAAATTGAATTGACGCACCTCTGTCCAGTTCTTACTACCACTGATGGGACAGGCAATTTCCTCTGCTTCTATCAGTTCTTTAATTTTATGTAGTTCTCCTGTCTCAAGACCATCTTTCAACACTTGATCCATGTGATCAATGCGGTCTTGGTAGCCTTTTACTCTAGGATTGGTATCGCGATATTGCTGTTCATCAAAACTATCTCCAAATCGTTTGGCGGCCTTTACCACCTCTTTTTGGATTTTTTGTCTCAGCTTTTCTTGATGCTCTTCGATTAATACATCGGCTCTATATCTCTTTTTAGAATCCTTATTATCGATCATGGGATCGTTAAACCCATCCACATGGCCACTTGCTTTCCATACTTTTGGATGCATAAAGATAGCAGAATCTAGCCCTACTATATTTTGATGTAAACGCGTCATCGATAAATACCAAAAACGACGAAGGTTGTTCCTTAGTTCCACTCCATTCTGTCCGTAGTCATAAACGGCAGCTAATCCACCGTAAATATCACTAGATGGAAAAACGAAGCCGTATTCTTTGGCGTGTGAAATGATTTTCTCGAATTGCTGTTGATCACCCATAAAATTTTCAACGACAAAGATAGTTTTTTGCAAGCAGGA
This sequence comes from Bacteroidota bacterium, assembly GCA_008081305.1. GTDB lineage: Bacteria > Bacteroidota > Bacteroidia > NS11-12g > UBA955 > VMCP01. Next base: position 3,627 of record VMCP01000187.1, read on the forward strand.
AGTAGGGCCACTTTAGAAATGTTGTAATTTTGATCTTATGGATCCTGCGATTCTTTTGTGCTGGGCGCAACACCCAATTTTCGTTTCGGTCTTGTCGTTCACCTTGGGCTTTTTAATTTCCATGCTCATATGGCAGGCAAGAAAAAGACGCGTGATGAAAAATCTCGAAAAACTGTTACTAAATGAAGAGAAGGAATTCAAACAGGCTTTCAACCCCAAGGCACAGGTCATTGAGGAGGGTTTTCGAGGATTATTTATTGCACGAAAACAAGAACTCCAGCGTTTACAACAACTTGAAAACTACCGTCGAAATTATATTGGGAATGTCGCCCACGAATTGAAAACTCCTCTATTCTCCATTCAAGGATATATCGAATCGGTTTTGGAAGATCCAGACATCGATAAAGAAATGTTAACGCAATTTCTTAATAAGGCCAATAAGAACGCCGATCGATTGGGTCAAATTGTAAACGACTTGGACGCCATCACCAAGTTTGAAAGTGGCATGTTAGCCATCGAAAAAGACTCATTCAACATTGAAGATCTGATCACTGAAGTTTGCGAAGAATTAGAAATTCAAGCTTCCCAAAAAGAAATTAATTTAGAACATATTTCTGACAGCAGTGCGAATTTGGTTTTTGCAGACCGCGTTAGAATCCGGCAGACATTGGTAAACCTAGGCTTCAACTCCATTAAATACGGGAAGCAAAAAGGCAAAACCACTTACCATATCAAGGAGAATGAAAAACAACTGGTCATTGAAGTCACTGACAATGGAATTGGTATCCCACAAGAGAGTTTAGGACGGATTTTCGAACGCTTTTATCGCGTAGATTCTCACCGAAGCAGAGATAAAGGAGGTAGCGGTTTAGGATTGAGTATTGTCAAGCACATCATTGAAGCGCACGGAGAGCATATCGAAGTAAGTAGTGTTGAGGGCGAAGGCTCGACCTTTACATTCACCTTATCAAAACCATAAAAATTTGTTGATATCTGTTGCTAATCGGGTGATAATCTAACCCCTTATCGGGCATATTTTTGTTGGATGATGCAATGGCCCGATCAGCAAGAAAATAATGATACCCCTCCGTTTATTGACTCTCTGAATCCTTCCCAAAAGGAAGCAGTGTTAAACACGGACGGCCCGATCATGATCATTGCCGGTGCTGGTTCAGGTAAAACGAGGGTGCTTACCTATCGCATTGCGTATTTAATGCATAAAGGCATTGACCCTTTCAACATTCTATCCCTCACTTTTACCAACAAAGCGGCTAAAGAAATGCGGGAACGTATTGAAAAGTTAGTTGGGGCTGAGGCTAGAAACATATGGATGGGTACATTCCATTCTGTTTTTGCGAGAATTCTCAGACAGGAAGCAGAAAAAATCGGTTACCCCTCTAATTTCACCATTTACGACTCTGACGACTCCAAGAGTTTGATCAAAACCATTCTTAAGGAAATGCAAATTGATGACAAGTTGTATAAACCTAACCTAGTCCTCAGCCGAATCAGTCTTTCCAAAAACAATCTCATTTCTTCAAAATCATATGCCAATAGTGCTGAATATACCGAATCAGACAAAGCGGCAGGGCGCCCTAAGTTTGCCGAGATTTTTAAGCAGTATACCTCGCGCTGCTTCAAAGCAGGAGCCATGGACTTTGACGATATCTTGGTAAATACACACTACTTACTCAGTCAATTTCCAGACGTTCTAAATAAATGGCAGCATCGATTTAAATACATTCTTGTGGATGAGTACCAGGACACCAACCATGTTCAGTATATGATTACCAAGCTATTGGCCGCGGTCAATCAAAATATTTGTGTAGTTGGAGACGATGCCCAAAGTATTTATGCATTCCGTGGCGCAAATATTGAGAACATACTGAATTACGAGAGAGATTATCCCGATGTTGCAACATTCCGATTGGAACAGAATTATCGAAGTACTCAGAACATTGTCAAAGCCGCGTCAAGCTTAATCCAACACAATAAAAAACAGCTCAAAAAGGAAATTTGGACGGCCAATGATGAAGGTGAAAAAATCACGGTCTTAAGGAATCCATCCGATTCAGATGAAGGCCGAAAGGTTGCCGAACTCATCTTTGAGGATCAACATAAACTTCATTTACCAAATCGAGCGTTCGCCATTTTGTATCGAACCAATGCCCAAAGTCGATCGATGGAGGAAGCCTTGAGGAAAAGAGGTATCGATTATAAAATCTATGGAGGGGTGAGCTTCTATCAGCGCAAGGAAGTGAAAGACATGTTGGCCTATCTACGATTAATTGTCAACCCACATGACGAAGAAGCGCTAAAAAGAATCATCAATTATCCTGCCCGTGGTATCGGGAATACCACTATTACACGTTTGGTTTACATCGCTAACCAAAACAATATCCCCATTTACGATGTGATAAAAAACATTCGTCAATACCCCGAAGTAGGTGCAAGTGTCGGCAAAGTGGAACAGTTTGGTATATTGATGGATAGTTTCAAGCAACCGGATGAAACAAAGAATGCCTATGAAGTAGCCGTAGATGTAGCGAAACGCACAGGAATGCTGAAAACCCTATATGACGATAAATCGGTAGAGGGAATTTCGCGGTACGAAAACATCACGGAGTTCTTAAATAGTGTTCAAGAATTCACCGAAGACGATGAAAGTGAATCAGAAAAAACACTTCCTATGTTCTTAGAGAACGTGGCCTTATACACCGACGATGATCGGGATAAGAATGCAGACCGCGATTGTGTTTCATTGATGACCATACACGCATCCAAAGGATTGGAATTCCCCGTGGTGCATATTGTTGGACTCGAGGAAAATCTATTTCCTTCACAAATGGCTCTGATGAACCGACAGGAGCTAGAAGAAGAAAGACGATTATTTTATGTGGCAATTACCCGAGCGGAACAAAAACTTTATTTGAGCTTTGCTACCAGTAGATTTAGACACGGAAACTTGCTGCATTGTGAGCCATCTCGTTTTATAAGTGAAATAGATGATGCCTATTTAAATATGGACTTGGCAAGCATGAAACAACCGGGCATCATGGAGCGGCAGCCAAGGGGAGAAAGAAGCATCAGTTCACGCGAACCCCTTCCAAAACGAAAAATTTACACCACCTCTAAACCCGTACCTCCTCCCCCACCCGTAAATCCGAATTTCACTCCTGGGGATATCAGTGCGTTAAAAACAGGCGATCGCGTGGAACATCAACGATTTGGAATCGGTACGGTAACCGATATGGAAGGTCAAGGCGATAGTCGCAAAGCAAAAGTTTCATTTGATAATATTGGAAATAAAACCTTGGTGCTAAAGTTTGCTAAGATGCGGATAGTATAAAAAGTTGATTTTTAGCCGTATATTTGCATCCCGTTTTGGAGAAACGGGCCTCTACGGAGGTTTATTTTAAAACATTATGGCTACAAAAATTAGATTACAGAGACATGGTAGAAAGAAAAGACCTTTCTATCACATTGTGGTGGCGGATACGCGTGCTCCGAGGGATGGCCGTTTCATTGAAAAAATTGGAACTTACAACCCAACGACCAATCCAGCAACCATCGACCTAGACGTTAACAAAGCAACCGAATGGTTACTTAAAGGTGCAGAAGTGACTGACACTGCAGGTGCTATCCTTTCTTACAAAGGAGCAAAGTACAAGAAACACCTACAAGTTGGTGTGAACAAAGGTTCTATCTCACAGGAAGATGCGGACAAGAAATTCGCCGAGTGGTTAGCTGAGAAAGACGGTAAGGTTCAAAGTAAAATGGATACCCTTTCTAAAGCAGCGGATGAAAAGAGAGCCGCAGCTCTTAAGGCTGAAACCGAAAAGAAAGAGGCGAGAGCAGCTAAAATAGCGGAAAGATTGGCTGCAGAAGAAGCGGCGAACGCTCCAACAGAAGAGGTAAGCGAAGAAGCAGAAGCAACTACTGAAGAAGCAACCGCAGAGGCTGCTAATGAAGAAGCAACCGCAGAGGCTGCTAATGAAGAAGCAACCGCAGAGGCTGCTAAT
>VMCP01000030.1 GCA_008081305.1 Bacteroidota bacterium
TTTGGATTTTGGACCTGTATATCTTGCCATTAAAGTACTCTGTTACGTTAATTAAACTCTTCTGCGCTTAGGTGGACGACAACCATTGTGAGGCATTGGTGTGATATCTGTAATAGAAGACACCTCAATACCTACAGCTTGTAGGTTACGAATAGCACTATCTCTTCCTGAACCAGGACCTTTAACAAACACTTCTACTTTACGTAAACCGGCATCGTATGCAACTTTACCGCAATCCATTACTGCTACCTGTGCAGCGTAAGGAGTGTTCTTTTTAGATCCACGGAAACCCATTTTTCCAGAAGAAGACCAGGAAATAACCTGCCCTTCCATATTGGTTACCGATATAATAATGTTGTTAAAAGTCGCCCTAATGTGCACTTGCCCCAAGGCATCAACTTTAACTTTTTTCTTACTTACTTTCTTTTGAGCCATTACTTAACGCGCTTATTATTTCGTTACTTTCTTTTTACCAGCAACTGTCTTTTTCTTTCCTTTACGAGTACGAGCGTTTGTACCTGTCTTTTGTCCACGTACGGGAAGTCCCTTACGATGACGCTGACCGCGGTAACAACCGATATCCATCAAACGCTTAATATTCAATTGAACCTCTGAACGTAGCTCACCTTCTGTTTTCATATTCTCGGTGATATAGCCACGGATGGCCGCTAATTCATCATCGTTCCAATCGCTCACTTTCTTATCTTGTGAGATTCCTGATTTATCCAATATCTCCGCAGCTTTGCTACTACCAATACCATAAATGTAGGTAAGGCCTATTACGCCGCGCTTATTCTTAGGAAGATCTATACCTGCTATTCTAGCCATGTGTTATTATCCTTGACGTTGCTTAAATTTTGGGTTTTTCTTATTGATCACATACACCTTCCCCTTACGGCGTACGATCTTGCAGTCCTCACTGCGTTTCTTAACTGAAGTTCTTACTTTCATATCGGTTAATTCTTGTATCTTAAGGTAATGCGTCCCCTTGTTAAATCGTACGGTGACATCTCCACTTGCACTTTATCTCCTGGGAGAATTCTTATGTAATGCATCCGCATTTTACCAGAAATGGTAGCAATAATTTCATGACCGTTACTCAATTTCACACGAAACATCGCGTTAGAAAGAGCCTCGGATATTACACCATCTTGTTTTATTGCATCTTGCTTGGACATATCAAAAGGGTTGCAAAATTAGTTATTTATTCATTAAAAATCAACATTCTGTGTTTGACCGGTCATACGACCTTTCAACTTACCACCGCCACTCATGAATCCATCGTACTTTCTCATCAATAAATAGCTTTCAATCTGTTGTAGCGTATCAAGCACAACACCAACCAATATCAGTAGGCTTGTTCCACCATAGAATTGTGAGAATTCTTGGTTCACATTGGCTTGAACAGCAAATACAGGAAGTACTGCGATCAGGCTGATGAAAATTGCACCTGGCAAAGTAATTCTCGTGATTACTTCATCAATATAGTTGGCGGTTTGTTTTCCGGGCTTAACTCCGGGAATAAATCCGTTATTTCTCTTCATCTCATCCGCCATCTGTACAGGATTGAAAAGAATCACTGTGTAGAAGTAGGTAAACACAATAATCAAGAATACCAAAAATGCATTGTGCCAGAAACCGTAAGGATTCATTAAACTCATCAACCAACCAGGAGCGGTTGTTTCAGTATAGAAACTACCAATAGTTGCTGGTAAGAATAAAAGGGCTTGTGCGAAGATGATCGGCATTACACCAGCCGCCAAAATTTTGATAGGTAAGTAATTTCGTACTCCACCATACTGACGATTACCCACAACACGCTTCGCGTAATTTACGCTGATTTTGCGGGTACCTTGTGTCAGCATAATTACCAACAGTACGACTAGGAACCAAATCACCATTTCAACTAGGAACAAAATAGGACCACCTTTGGTCAAACGGAATAAAAACTCTCCTACCAAAGCAGATGGGAGACGAGCAATAATTCCAACCATAATGATCAAACTGATACCATTACCTAAACCTCTATCTGTGATTCGCTCACCCATCCACATAGTGAACATGGTACCAGCAGTCAACAAGAATACGTTGGTAATTAGGAACATACTTTTGGACATCACATCACCGTAATTGAAAAGCAGTGCTCCTTGGTTACCAGGAGTAGAAATGATATTGTTCAGATATGCGTATGCCTGAATAGAAGTAAAAATGATGGTTAGTATTCGGGTATACTGGTTAATCTTACGACGGCCTTCCTCTCCTTCTTTCTGAATCCTTTGGAAGCTTGGAATCGCAATGGATACCAACTGCATAAAGATAGACGCAGAAATGTAAGGCATGATACCCAACGCAAAAATGGCACCTCTTGCGAATGCACCACCTGCGAAGGTATTGATCAATCCTAAAATATTATTCTTGGTTTGACCACGAAGACCCTCGAGCATTTCAGCATCAATACCAGGCAAGATTATATATGATCCCAAACGGTATATAACCAAGAGCAACAAGGTATACGTAATACGCTTGCGTAACTCTTCAATCGCCCAAATATGTTTGAAAGTATCGAGGATTTTCTTCATACTACTTCTCGTTTACATGGGCACTACCACCCGCTTTTTCGATAGCTGCTTTAGCAGATTCACTGAACTTATCAGCATGAACCTCTAAACCAGATTTCATTTCACCACGACCAAGAATTTTGTATAACTCGTTCTTACCGATAAGGTTCTTACCAATCAACACCTCACGGTCGATTTTTGTAACCTTCAATTCGTCAGCAAGACCCTGCAATACATCCAGGTTGATAGCAGCATACTCTACACGGTTGATGTTCTTGAATCCACCCTTAGGGATACGACGTTGCAAAGGCATCTGACCACCCTCAAAACCGATTTTTCTAGAGTAACCGGTACGAGACTGTGCACCCTTATGACCCTTTGTAGACGTTCCACCACGGCCAGAACCCTGACCACGACCAATACGTTTTCTTGTTTTTATGGAACCTGCTGCGGGTTTTAAATTACTTAAGTCCATTAGAGATTTTCAATTTTTAATAAGTGTTGAACTGTACGAATCATTCCTTCAATTTGAGGATTAACCTCAACCTCACGACTCGCATGCATTTTTCTTAATCCTAAAGCCTTCAAGGTAGCTTTTTGGTTTTTAGGGTATCCAATACCACTTTTAACCTGAGTGATTCTAACCTTTGTCATTTGCTTTATCCGTTAAATACTTGTTTAACACTAATCCCTCTTAACTGGGCAACTGAAATCGCATCGCGCATAGACGTCAATGCTTTGAATGTTGCCTTTACCACGTTGTGTGGGTTAGAAGAACCTTTAGATTTTGCTAATACGTCGGTAACACCTGCACTCTCAAGGACTGCACGCATTGCACCACCTGCAATTACACCGGTACCCGAAGAAGCTGGACGTAATAATACGCGCCCCCCTCCGTATTTACCTAATTGCTCGTGTGGCACAGTACCGTTGATCACGTTCACCTTAATAAGGTTCTTTTTCGCATCTTCGATACCTTTATTGATTGCTTCAATCACCTCACCAGATTTACCTAAACCATGACCTACGGTTCCATTACCGTCACCTACAACTACTAGTGCGGTGAAGCTAAATGTACGACCACCTTTGGTCACTTTTGCTACACGGTTAATGTTAACCACTTTCTCTGTTAAGGTGATATCACCTGGACGGATGCGTTGATTGTTATTCAAATTTGACATTTTCGTTTACAATTAAAATTCAAGCCCTCCTTCACGAGCTCCATCAGCTAAACTTTTCACACGTCCGTGATATAAGTAACCACCGCGATCAAAAACTACACTGTTAATACCTGCAGCTTTCGCTAGTTCAGCTATTTTCTTTCCTACCATTGCAGCTTTTGCTACTTTGGTTTCTTTTGCATCGGATATCTCAGCCACACGTGATGAAGCTGAAGCTAACGTTACACCCGCGGTGTCATCGATTAACTGTACGTAAATATCCTTATTACTTCTGTAAACGCTTAAGCGAGGACGTGCGGCGGTACCGGTAACCACGCCACGAATACGTTTACGAATCTTATTTCTTCTAGATACTTTAGACTTTGCCATGATTTACGATTATTTAGCCGCAGATTTACCTGCTTTCTTACGTAAAACTTCACCCGCAAATTTGATACCCTTACCCTTGTATGGCTCAGGTTTGCGGAAAGAGCGAATCTTCGCTGCTACTTGTCCCAGTAATTGCTTATCGCAGCTGGTTAGTGTAATGTTTGGGTTTTTACCCTTTACAGTCTCGGTTGCTACCTTTATCTCCTCAGGAATTTGAAGAACGATTTTGTGAGAATATCCCACAACAAATTCCACAATATTACCCTGGTTTGAAACCTTGTAACCTACACCGACTAATTCTTGATTAACTGAGTGTCCAACAGACACGCCAACAATCAAGTTGTTCAACAACGAACGGTATAGGCCATGAAGGCTTTTATCCTGTTTGCTGTCGCTTGGGCGATTTACTGTCATCACTCCTTCCTCATGCTTCACTTCAAAGTGAGCTGGGAATTCTTGAGACATTTCTCCTTTTGGGCCTTTTGCCTTCACTAGACCAGGGGTAATGGTTACCTCTGTACCTTGTGGGACAGCAATCGGCGCGTTTCCTACTCGTGACATTTATTTAATTGATTTATTTTATTGTACGTAACACAAAACTTCACCACCAATACCCTGCTGGCGTGCTTCCTTATCGGTCATAACACCCTTAGAGGTGGTGATAATCGCAACACCTAGGCCATTCATTACACGTGGAAGTGTTTTCTTGTCTGCATATTGACGCAAACCAGGAGTACTCACACGCTGCAATGATTGAATAGCACTTTGGCGGGTTTGTGGGTGATATTTCAAAGCAATTTTTATTACACCTTGCTTGTTTTCGGTATCCTCGAACTTATACTTAAGAATATATCCCTTTTCGTATAAAACGCGGGTCATTTCCTTTTTAAGGTTGTTCGCTGGTATCTCTACCACGCGGTGATGCGCTTTAATGGCATTCCGCAAACGGGTTAGATAATCTGCTATAGGATCAGTCATTATTTTTTACTTTACCAACTTGACTTAGTTACACCTGGAATTTTCCCATCGCTCGCCAGTTGTCTGAACTGGTTACGGCAAAGACCAAATACACGGATGTATCCACGGGGTTTACCAGTGATTTTACAACGATTTCTCAAACGTACAGGAGAAGCGTTACGTGGTAACTTCTGCAATGCATCATAGTCACCTTCAGCTTTCAACTGGGCACGTTTTTCAGCGTAGCGTTCAACTAATTTTTCACGCTTGCGCTGTCTTGCTTTCATACTTTCTTTTGCCATGTATTAATTCTTTTGGAAAGGAAATCCCATTAAACGTAATAATTCTAAACTCTCTTCGTCTGTTTCAGCAGAAGTCACAATCGTGATATCCATACCTGAAATACGATTTACTTTATCGATATCAATCTCTGGGAAGATGATTTGCTCTGTGATACCCATGGTAAAGTTACCACGACCATCAAATCCTTTTGCCATCAATCCCTGGAAGTCACGTACACGCGGTAGAGACACGGAGATAAATCTATCAAGGAAATCAAACATCTTCTCTTGACGAAGGGTTACTTTACAGCCAATTGGCATATTTTCACGAAGTTTAAAGTTCGAAATTGCCTTCTTGGATAATGTAGGAACCGCTTTTTGACCAGTAATTTTGGTCATTTCTTCAACAGCAGCGTCTACTATTTTTTTGTCGTTCACAGCAGCACCGATACCTTGGTTCAAAACAACCTTGGTGATTTTAGGTACTTGCATGGAGTTCTTATAATTGAACTTCGCTTGCATAGCTGGAACAACCTCTTCAAAATACTTTGTTCTAAGTCTAGGTGTATAGCTCATTATTCTCTAATTCAGTTATTTAACAAACTCCCCAGATTTCTTAGCTACACGCTGAAGTTTACCGTTTTCATCGCGCTTGCGACCAACTCTTGTTGGGGTGCCATCAACTGTCAACATTAAATTTGAAATATGTACGGGAGCTTCAATTTTATCGATGCTTCCGCTGGTATTTTGAGCAGTAGGCTTGCGGTGCTTTGTAACGATGTTTACACCCTCGATCAACGCACGTTGATCTTCAGGATAAACCTTCAGTACGCGACCAGTCTTACCTTTGTCATCACCAGCTATTACGGTAACGGTATCGCCTTTTTTGATATGTAATTTCATTCGGTTTGCCATTATTTATAACACCTCAGGTGCTAGAGATACAATCTTCATGTATTGCTTATCACGCAATTCACGAGCAACAGGTCCAAAAATACGGGTACCTCTTGGCTCGTCAGCGGTATTCAACAGTACACAGCTATTCTCATCAAAACGGATGTAGGATCCGTCTGGACGACGAACTTCTTTCTTTGTGCGCACAACTACGGCCTTGGAAACGGTACCTTTTTTCATATTACCTCCTGGCGTAGCATGCTTTACACTCACAACAATCTTGTCACCGACACTCGCGTAACGACGACGAGTACCTCCAAGAACACGGATACAAAGAACCTCTTTGGCTCCGCTGTTATCGGCTACTTTTAATCTACTTTCCTGTTGTACCATGATTATTTAGCTTTTTCAATTACTTCCACCAATCTCCATCTCTTGTTTTTACTCAAAGGACGAGTTTCCATGATGCGAACAATATCATTCTCACCGCACTCGTTCTTTTCGTCATGCGCTGTGAATTTCTTGGTCTTTTTGAAGTATTTACCGTACTTAGGATGCTTTACTTTACGTACCACTGCTACCACAACGGTTTTATCCATTTTGGAGCTACTCACGGTACCCACGATTTCTTTACGTGCGTTTCTAACTGCTTCCATTATTAACTTTCTTTATTTTCTTTTTGTGCAGCTGCCTCCTGAGACGCTTTTCTGCGAAGGTTTAACTCCATCATTAATCTCGCGATCTCACGACGAGTCTCACGAAGCTTATGTGGCTGATCAATCGGAGAAACAGCGTTTTGAAACTGCATAGTCTTATAACGCTTACGCTCCTCTTTGTAACGCTCCACCAATTCCTTGTTTGGAAGTTCCTTAATTTCTGAATAGTTCATTTTAACTTTCTCCGTTATAATCTGGTCGAACTGTGAACTTGCAAGAGATAGGAAGTTTCTGGGCTGCTAAGCGTAATCCTTCTTTTGCAATATCGTGTGGTACACCACCTACTTCAAACATGATGGTTCCAGGCTTAACACGCGCTACCCAATACTCAGGTGCACCCTTACCCTTACCCATACGAACTTCTGCAGGCTTCTTAGTTACTGGCTTATCAGGAAATATACGAATCCATACCTGACCTTCACGCTTGAGGTAACGAGTTACTGCAATACGAGCTGATTCTATCTGACGAGAAGTGATCCAATGGGGTTCCATTGATTTCAAGCCAAAATCACCAAAATCAATACGGTGACCGCGACCAGCAATACCACGTACACGTCCTTTCTGCTGTTTTCTAAATTTCGTTCTTCTTGGACTTAACATTGTTTCCTAATTAATTGTTACGACGACGTCTTTC
>VMCP01000100.1 GCA_008081305.1 Bacteroidota bacterium
CAATAATTACATTGTATCACCTAATTCAAAAACTGTTTTTCGCAATCATTCAGATCCAATGGCATTGGCAAAAAAATTCATAGAAACATTTTCGACAGATATAAAGTGTGACGAATTTACTTTAACAAAATTAATCAATAATACAAATCAATCACCAACCCCTAATTACAAAGTGAACATTCAACCACCAATTTCTCGTAAAATCCCCACAATTAAAAAAAAATATACAATCAACACAAAAATTGATGATTTAACAGATTTACATAATTATGAACCTAAATTTTCAATAATTCAAGAACCTATTTTATCTGATAATTTAGTTGGTGATCTAAATGACATGGTGGGTTATTTTCAAAACCGATACAAAAAATTATCAAATATTCTCAAAAGAAGAGCCGATCTATCTAATTTTCATAAAATCAATGAAGTTAAAAAAGAACAAAATAACATCTCCGTTATAGGTATGTTGTCTGAAAAAACAATAAATTCTGAAAACTCTGCCCAACTAATATTAGAAGATCCCCATAACGAAAAAATATTAGAAGTGATAGTATCTGATCCAATATTAGTTGAACAAGCAACACAAATCATGTTAGACTCTGTCATTTGTGTAAAAGGGAATGTTAATCCAAAAGGAATGTTTTTTGCAACTCATATCATCCTACCTGATATTCCTTCAAAACCAATAAGTAGTCAAAACTATGCAGATGAAACTGTTCATGTTGCATTCTTATCTGACATTCATGTAGGTTCAAAAGGCTTTCTAGACAAACCAATGGATAAATTTATTGATTTTTTAAATGGAAAAGGAGAAAATCTTCACCTACAAAAACTAGGTAAAAATACAAAATATGTTATGTTTTCTGGTGATGTAGTAGATGGTGTTGGTATTTATCCAGGACAATTAGATGAACTCGCTATGGACTCTATTCATGACCAATATGATGCCTTTGGAAGCTTTCTTGAAAGAATACCCGAGGATGTTCAAATGGTAGTAATACCTGGTAACCATGATATGGTGAGATCTGCAGAGCCCCAACCAAAAATTCCAGAAAGATATGCCCCAACATTATCAAAAATGGAAAATGTTCATTTACTACCTAATCCATCTCAAGTCTCATTACATGGAGTTAATACTTTACTTTATCATTGTACATCATTACCTGATATGATTAACAATATACCTGGTATGCAAATTGATAAACCAATTGAAGTAATGATCAACATGTTAAAAGCTCGACATCTCGCACCAATGTGGGGGTCCAAAACACCATTAGCAACTGAACCAGAAGATCATTTGGTTATTGATCCTATCCCAGATATCTTTCATGGTGGTCATGTTCACATTAATGGTTATGGTAAGTACAAAGGAGTTCAAATCGTAAACTCAGGAACTATGCAAGCACAAACAAGTTTTCAAAAATCATTAAACATCGATCCAACACCAGGGCAGGTAACTCTACTTAACCTAAAGACTAGAATACCAAGTCAATTAGATTTCATGTAAAAATTATTAAATAATTTTGTTTTATTTGTTACCCTTTTTTAGAACAAAATTAATTAATTTTATTATGAAAAATAATGGTGAGATTTCCCTTGATCCAAATAATTGGGATGAAATCCGTAAATTAGGTTATCAATCAATAGATCTAATGATCGAATACCTATCAAATATTGAACAAAATAAAGTTTGGAAACCTATTCCCCCTAAGACAAAAGAATACTTCTCATCATCAATTCCTCTCAAACCTCAATCAACAAATGAAATTTTTGATGATTTCATTAATAATATTTTACCTTACCCTTCAGGGAATATCCATCCTCGATTTTGGGGTTTTGTCAAAGGCACAGGGACTCCTACAGGTGCAATCGCAGAATTATTAGCCACAACTATGAATTCTAATACTGGTGGTGGTGAACACATCGCAAATTATGTTGAATTACAAATTATTGAATGGGCAAAAGAAATGTTAAATTTTGATAAAAAAGCTAGCGGTTTAATTACATCAGGTTGTTCAATGGCGAATTTGACTGGTTTAGCCGTTGCCAGAAACGTAATGTCAAATAATGACATTCGTAAAGAAGGTCTAAGATCAATGAGTCAAGATTTTGTAATATATGGCTCTGACCAGATACATAGTTCAATAAAAAAATCTATTGAAACTCTCGGTATTGGATCTAATAATATTACCCTAATACCGACTAATGACAAATTTGAAATGGATGTAGAAAATTTAGAAAAAACAATACAAGATGATATTTCAAATGGTAAAATTCCAATGGCAGTTGTAGCGAATGCAGGGACTGTAAATACCGGTGCTATTGATCCATTAAATAAAATAGCAGAAATCACAAAAAAATATAAAATATGGTATCATATTGATGGTGCATTTGGAGCACTAGCAAAAATTGTCCCCGAATATGATGATATTATGTTTGGGCTTGAGTTAGCCGACTCAATAGCATTTGATATGCATAAATGGATGTATATGCCATATGAAATAGGATTAATTTTAGTGAAAGATCCAATCGCTCATAAACTTACATTTACCCTTCGGCCAGATTATTTATCAGAAGAAACACGAGGCTTCTCTTCATTTAAAAACTGGGCAACCGAATATGGTATTGAATTATCACGTGGTTTCAGATCACTTAAGGCCTGGTTCTTGATTAAAGAACATGGCTTCAAAAAATATCAATTATTAATCCATCAAAATATTAAACAAGCTAGATATTTAGGTACTTTAATTGAGGCTTCTGATCAATTAGAAATTTTAGCTCCAATCGCTCTTAATATCGTGTGTTTTAGATTTATTTTTTCAAATAAAGATGATGCCATTAATGACTCTCTCAACAAAGAAGTTCTTCTACGAATACAAGAAGAAGGTATCGCATTATTTTCATCTACAATATTAAACAATAAATATGCACTAAGAGTCGCAATTACAAATCATAGGACAAAAATGTCAGATATAGATCTTACAATAAGTAAAATCTTAGAAATTGGAAACACTCTTAAGAAATAAAAATATTAATCAAATGAACTTAAAAATTCATCAGATTTTTTACTCAAATCAATGATACTTATTTCATTCACATTAATAACTTTTTTAGGTTCATCACCATAGGTATCTTCAATAACTCTCCCTTTAACCATGAATTCTTTCATTACTAATTTTTGTGTAGCTGCATTTTGATCAGATAACTCCTCCATTTTCATTTTTGCTTCTAACGCATCTAAACCGATTAATTTCTCTGCCACATCATCAAAAACTTTTATGTCTACAGTATCAGTTCCATCATCCAAAACCAATGATAAGATAACTCTCCACCTCCCACTCATGTCTCCATGGTCATTGCAAACTCCTTTATTTTCATTTTCAGAATATTCATTTAGTTTCTTTCTACAATCAGAACAACTCATGTAAAAGTTAGGAGAATATGATTTGACAATGGTTCCGCTTACTTCAACTAACGAAGCAACTGAAAGACTATTCAAACTTGTTTTTACATAACTATTAGGGTTATTTTGTAATTCAGATGCAGTCTGAAATACGGGTATCTCAATTTCTAAATCAGTTTCTTCCACAGTTGTATTTTGATTTATGGAAACTGATGCATCATATTCACCTGCTGGAGTTATTTTTACATTTTTTAATAATAATGCATCCCCCTCAGAATATTTGGATATCTTCCCAATATTATCATTCCATGCTGCTATTCTTCCTGGCATAGCTTCACTATCTAAAAAGCTCATATTCAAAACTTCCAATGTTCTTCCATCTCTCTCAATTGTATTCACATCATAAATTCTAGATATTTTTACTTTTATTGCCATTCCATTCGAAGCTTCCTTTACATCTGATAATTTTACTAATTTCATTTCTCTATCATAATCATCCAATTTTTCACCCTTTGATATGTCGGTTATTGTTGAATAATCCCCTACAGATAATTCAATTTCTTTTGAATAATCACTTAATTTAGCAGAAACATTCTCTAATTTTACAATCATATCAACCTTATATTTTTCAATATTTTCAGCATGATTCCCCCATAACGTCACTCTTCTTTGAAATGATTTGTCTTGAATAGTTAAATTTCCAACATATCTGGTCTCTCCATCTCTATCAAAACTATTTTTATTTCCAACCAAAACAATTTTACCCATAACAATTAAGTTTCTCTCACCATCTTCAATTTCACCTAAATTATTAACTTCTCTCAACTCTTGATTTTCATTAATTTCAATATTTTCTAATTTTTTATCTTCAACATTTTTTATTATAGAATATGAGTTGAAAGTCAATTCCTTTCCATAATCTGAAGACCCAACTCTTAAATCAGTAAGTTCTACTACATCATTTATTTTCAATTTTTGTAATTTCAAAGTATTATCATCCCAAAAAGTCACTCTACTTTTTCCCCCATCATCCATTATATTTATCGAACTTACCAATCCTTTACTACCATCTTTTTTTGTAAATTCTGTAACCTTTTCTCTTTTAGAAACAATCTTAACCCTAACAGATACGTCTACTCCATCATTTAAATTTTTCAAATTTTTCAATAAAGCAAAACTTGCCACCTCAACTTCAGGAAAATCTTTAATTAAATTTTTATCGTTTATAAGGTCCATAACACTTTGTCCAGTCAAAGATAATTCAATTTTATCTTGATATCCTTTCTTTGCATTTACATTAGTTAATCTTATTACACTGCCATTTGTGATTTCTTTTATTTCTAGCTCAGCAACTTTATTATCCCAAAAAGCCACTCTAACACTGCTATCTTTGTCTATTAATTCTATGTTTTTTACTTTACCTTGAGATCCATCTTTTCTGGAAAAGGTATTTGTCGGAAATATTTTGGCAACTCGCCCTAAGATAGTTACATTAGACATTCCATCACTTAAATCCTTAATTCCAATTTTTTTCTCTTTTGAAACAGTCACATTTATCCCCAAATTACCTGCAACAACATAGAAGGCCCCATTTTGGTCAACCATATTGTCCATTTCTTCGATAACATCATCAATCATTTTCATGATTTCTTCTTTGGAATGTTTTGATTTATCTGCTAATATTGCAACCTTATCTTCTAAATTATCGTCTAACATATTCAATATTTTCTCCAATCCCTAAATTTAATAAATTTTTGCTACATCTTCACAAGATGATCATATAAATAAAAAGATAAAGGGACATTAATCAAATTGAACATATACCTTACAAGGCCACCCACGTTAATTATTATTGAAAAGGATCCATTACGCATTTCGTAAATTAATGTCTCAGAACTTCTAATAACGTAATTTAACCTTTCTAAAACAATTATCGTTGTAATCTAACTTTACCTTTATATTAACTAAGCTTTTGCTTGATTATGCGAGTAAATAAAAATATATTTTTTACTTGAAGACTCTCTGTTAAAATAACCATGAATGGAGTAATGGGAGCTGGAAAGTCGGTTTATTATACTACTACGGTATATATTAAATTTCATTTGTTGCATACTTACACGTATTCTTGTATTACATAAAATACAAATAAATACATAATTTTTATGTAATGGTCAAAATGTTTCATTTTTTGAAACATCTTCCTATTATCCTCAATTTTGTGGGTAATACTGATCCAAGAGAGACCATTAGCGTAATTCTGCCGAACAGTAAATTATGGATACCTTGGCTTCTATACCGAAGAAGGGCGTGGCAAGCTGCGATAATCTATGGGTAGCCGCACGCAGGCTATGATCCATAGGTACCCGAATTGGAATCCATTCATTGTCCAAAAAGCAATGAAAGGCCCCTTAGGGCCGGGGAACCCTCCGAACGAAAGCATTCAAGTAGGAGGTGGAAAAGAAATCAATTTCGAGATTTCCTTAGTAACGGCGAGTAAAAAGGAAACAGGTCAAACCGAATGAGTATAAGAAATTATATTCGGATGTGGTGTTGAGGACTAGTGTCAACGCGTAAGTTTTAGAAACTGAATTTTGTTTGGAACACAAAACCATAGAGGGTGACAGTCCCGTAAGTGTATAAAACATGCTATGAGCATTAGTATCCAGACTAGGGCGGATTGGTAATTCCGTCCAAACCTCCAGAACCAACTGGAAAGCCTAAATATTAATAGAAGACCGATAGCGAACTAGTAACGTGAGTGAAAGGTGAAAAGTAGTGGTAAAACACAGTGAAAAGAGCTTGAAATAATTTACTTAAAGAGTGTAATGGCGTCGAAGGAAAGAGACTCATCGAATCTAACGGTTGCGAAACCTTCTTGAGAGATGAGTTTACCAGCGTCATTGCGTCAGTCTTGAAACACTGGCCAGGGAGTTTATTTATGTGGTGAGGCTAAGATCATATCTGTGCCGTAGGGAAACCAACCAGCCCGCAATATTATGAGGGGCGACGTCTGAAAGGGCGTGAAATCACATGAATAAGATGCGAAACGAGTTGATCTATGCGTGGGCAGGTTGAAGCCTTGGGAAACTAAGGTGGAGGACCGAACGGTTGCTGATATACAACTCGCTCCGCTGACCTACGTATAGTAGTCAAAGGCTAATCTAAACTCGTGATAGCACATTAAAACCGAAGTGGTGCCGCAGACCAGCGTTGGACGAAAGAAATTTGAAGGTAGAGTACAGACAGAGTCGGAAAGGGCCTTCACGGGCTCGCCACTCCATCTAACTCCGAATGTCAAATTCTTGTAGACTCCAGCAGTCGGGTGGGTCGCCGTAAGGGTGATCACCGAGAAGCGAATAAGCTTGATCTGGGTTAAGGGCCCCAAATGTCAGTTAAGTGTTAAGCTGAAGGGCGTCGTATCGCGAAGACAATGAGGTGGTAAGCTTAGAAGCAGCTACCCATTAAAAAGTTCGTACTAGATTACTCATCGAGCGGTACGGCCCTGAAAATGGACGGGGCTCAAACTGACTCCCGATACCCAGAGGCGTATATTAATACGATCCGGTAGGTTTTCGATGGCATAGGGTAGAAGCAGGTTGGAGATGACCTGTGGACCTTTGTCATGTGCAGATCCTGGTAGTAGTAGGCAGAAAACATGGGTGAAAACCCCATGGGTCAAAAAGGCAAGGGTTCCGAGGCAATGTCAATCAGCCTCGGGTAAGCCGGTCCTAAGCGTAACCTTATTATGGTCATCGCAAAAGGGAAGCAGGTTAATATTCCTGCGCTGCGCCTGAACTCGGTAACGATAGAATATGATCGGACGCTTGTAGATAGGTTCTTGTGGACCGTCGTCCAGACTAAGTGTATAAGTCCTAGGAGTTGCGTTGAGCAGAGAATTGGACAAAATCACGAATGGCCACCCAATAGTGGGGGGTTGAATTGATTTCTAAAAGCCCATGAAAACGATCATATTTACTAATGGCGCATCCGTACCTAAACCGACACGGGTGTCCTTAGGCTTAGAAGGCTAAGACCTCTTGGAGTAAGGGAGGGAAGGGAATTCGGCAAATGAGGCGAGGAACGGCGGGAGAAGCGCTGCCGTTAGACGGGGGGCGGCCGAAGGGGGCACGAACAGAGGGAAC
>VMCP01000275.1 GCA_008081305.1 Bacteroidota bacterium
CCGGTGGTTAAAATGAGCAATCGAATGATTAAATTTTGTTTCATAAACAATAGTGTATATCAGAGCGACGATAAGAATAAACTACTGCTTAAAAATTTTATTATTGTTAAACCCTCCAAATTTTTAATCAGCGGTTCAAGTGATACATAATCAATGGTCCACTATTAAAATAAGATTGGGCCAATTATATTCGCAATAGATTTTACCCCATGAAAATTTCACCTCAACATTTAAAACTGAAATTCCCAGATATTGATCCTGAGTTGCTGGATAAAATTTCCGAACACAGCGAGGTTCGAGAAATACCGAAAGATGAGGTTATAGTTCGAACAGGTCAGCATTTGACTTCGGCGATGATTGTGCTAAGTGGAGCGGTTAAGATTTACCGAGAAGGTGATGATGGTGGTGAGTTTCTCTTGTATTATTTACAAAATGGTCAAGCTTGCGCCATGTCAATGTCTTGTTTGAGGCATCAAGAAAAAAGTGAAGTGATGGGCGTAGCCGTAGAAGATTCAGAAATTCTTATGATTCCCATGGCAAAAGTAAATGAATGGGTAAGAGAGTATCGCTCCTGGCAAGAATTTGTAATCAATACTTACCGTAACCGATTTGAGGAAGTATTATCTGTACTCGATAGTGTGGCCTTCAGAGGTATGGACGAAAGATTAGAATTCTATCTTAAAAAAGAGGCAGATAAAACGAACAGCAGCAGTTTGAATATATCTCATCAGAGTATAGCAAATGACTTAAATACCTCCCGAGAGGTAATTTCGCGACTACTCAAAAAAATGGAGCAACGTGGATTTGTTGCGTTGCAGAGGAATAAAATTGATCTATTGGGAGAAAGTTAATCTTCCCAATTTCGCCATTCCTTAGACTGTTCAAAAACCGAGTATATGATCTTCTTCTCGGATTCATCGAACTCTTTGTTTCTTCTTACCATCATTAGGTGGGCTGTTTTTTCCATTTGCGGAAGTTTGTGAGTAGTAAACCCGTTTGCTCCTCCCCAAGAGAAATCAGGAACAAATTGCCTAGGGAATCCAGATCCATAAATATTACAACCAACACCCACAACCGTACCGGTATTAAACATGGTATTGATTCCACACTTACTGTGATCACCCATGATTAAGCCACAAAATTGTTCTCCGCTTCTTTCAAAGCGGCTGGTGCGATAGTTCCATACCTTTACCTGGTCATACGTGTTTTTTAGATTAGAACAGTTGCTATCTGCCCCTATATTACACCATTCACCCAATACAGCATTTCCTAGAAACCCATCATGTCCTTTATTGCTATAACCCTGCATTACCACATTATTGAGTTCTCCACCGACATTGCAGTAGGGTCCGAGAGCGGTGTTGGAGTATATCTTGCTAGCCATTTTTACATTGCTACCTTCTCCCATCGCAAAAGGCCCCCGGATAATACTTCCTTCCATTATTTGTGCGTTTTTACCAATGTAAATAGGACCATCGGTGGTATTGAAAATACAACATTCAGCCTTACTACCTTCCTCCATGAATACCGGATGACTCCCAATTATTGTATTAGTAGAAGAAATATCTAAACTTCTCCTCCCTACGGTAATGGATGAAAAATCGGAGATTATCTGCTCTCTCGCAAACTTGAAAATGTGAAATGGCCTATCTACAAAGGATACTTTATAATCAACCATTGTTTTCTTCGATCCCTTCCCTCTGCTGGCGATAATTCTTTCATCCACCACAAGGGCTTGATCATCCTGTAGTTGCAGTATGGATTTTACTAGTTCTTCGGTTGGAAGCGCATGGGCATTTATTTGAAGGTCTGCTGTTTTTGAAATCGGTACGAACTTTTCATGCAAATAATCCCGCGTATCATGAATCACTTCAGCGTTTAAAAGGCTCGACCATTTTTCCGCAATGGTCATGATTCCAACTCTAAGTTCTCCAACAGGTCGTGTTGCAGATAATGGCCAAAGGTCAAGACCTTCGTTTTCTTCAAACAGCGTGATTAGCATATTCAAAAATAGTAGGTTTTTTGGGCACAAAAAAAGCCCTCATTAAGAGGGCTTCTAACGCAAAACGTGTTTTATTATTTTTTAGCGTAACGCTTTCTAAATTTATCGATACGACCAGCAGTATCTACCAAGTTTTGTTTACCTGTGTAGAAGGGATGAGAAGCTGAAGAAATCTCCAACTTAAATAACGGATACTCGTTACCATCTTCCCATTTGATGGTTTCCTTGGTTTCAACACAACTATGGGTAACAAACGCATAGTCACAGCTCATATCCTTAAATACTACTTTACGGTAATTGCTTGGATGTATATCGCTTTTCATTATTCTTTCTTTTTAAAAGGAATGCAAAAGTAATGCAGGAATTTCTTTTATGCAATGGAATTTCAAAATGATTTAATCTCCGAGACCATCAACCTTTAAATCACCACCCGTATTGGAGGAGTTTTGTGTTTTTTGTTTGCAATTGAAAAGGGTAGAAAGGTCAATTCCCTCTGGAACCTCAAAAGGTTCTGCAACAAATGGATCTTTTTTATCTTGTTGCAAACTCTGCATAAAATGTCCAAAAATGGGGAGTGCCATTTTCCCGCCTTGCCCCCAATAAGAAGTTCTAACCCGAACAGTGGGATCGTCCGCTCCAACCCAAGTAGCGCAAACCAAGTCTTTGGTTACTCCCATAAACCAACCATCAGCAGCACCTTGTGTAGTCCCTGTTTTACCTCCAATATCGCCTTCCAGTTCAAATCGATTCTTCATCCCATAACCCGTTCCTCTTTCTACTACTCTTTTGAGTAGCTGTAAAACGGTGAATGCATTTTCTTCGCTTAATACCTGATCGTGCCGTGGAAGTTCAAATTCCTCGATAACGTTACCGTCCTTATCTTCAATTCGAGTTAGATAACTCGGTTCTATCCACATCCCTTTATTGACGAATGCCGAATAAGCCGAGGCCATTTCAAATGGAGATAATTCTACCGTTCCCAAACAAATGGAAGGTACCCTTGGAATTTGATCCTTATCTATACCAACCCTTTCAGCAAACTGAACCACTAAATCCGGTCCGTTTTCTCCCAAAGACTTCATGACCTGGGCGGTTAGGAGATTGTCTGACAGGGCTAAGCCTTTCCATATAGGCCAAACACCACCTTCTTTTCCGTCAAAATTTTTCGGTGACCACATTTCGCCTCCAGAAACGAATACCGTTCGTTCTCTGGGAAACGTGGTGCATGGGTTGTATTTATTTATATCAATGGCGGTTGCGTACACCAATGGCTTAAATGTAGAACCAACTTGCCGTTTTGCTCTGCGATTTACATGGTCGTATTTGAAGTAACGATGGTTGATTCCGCCTACCCAGGCTTTTACATGTCCTGTACTTGGTTCTAAAGCGATGAAACCAGCGTGTAAAATCTTTTTTATATACGACATAGAGTCAAATGGACTCATGGTTGTGTCCTTATCTCCACTCCAAGTGAAAACGGTCATTTTTACCGGTTTTTTTAATTCAGCGATACACTTTTCATGCGATAACCCTTGAGAACGTAATCCTTTGTATCTGGAAGTTCTCCGAAGTGCATTTTCGATAAAATTGGGAATAACTGCACGATTACTGATGTAACGCCAAGGTTTTGCATTTCCCCAAGATTTAAAAAATTGTTTTTGGAAACCCTCAAGATGCCTGCCAATGGCTTTTTCTGCCTTTTGTTGCATTCGGCTATCAATAGTGGTGTAGATTTTTAATCCGCTTCGGTAAAGGTTATATCCGTATGACTTACACCATGATTTAAGTTCGTTACCTACATGCGTTTTGAAATAAGGCGCCATGCCCAAACTTGATGCAGGTCTGTAATTCAGAACAATATCCTTTTCCTTTATTGATTCAAAGCTATCCTTGGGTAAGTATTGGTATTTGTTCATCTGCGAAAGAACAATGTTGCGTCTCTCTTTCGACTTCTCAGGATTATATTTTGGGTTGAATCGAGAATTAGCCTTAAGCATGCCCACTAAAACAGCAGCTTCTTGTACTTCGAGTTCTACTGGTTTCTTATTAAAAAACTCTATTGATGCTGCTTCAATACCAAAAGAGATCCCTGAGAAGGGAACAGTATTTAGGTACATTACCAATATTTCATTTTTGGTATATCGTTTTTCCAATTCCACGGCAATTACCCATTCTTTGAACTTTTGGATGATACGACCCATTTTCCCACTTGGAACATCCAAGCGATTGAATAAATTCTTAGCCAACTGTTGAGAAATGGTGCTAGCACCCCCATCTCCTCCAAATGAGGCTACCGCGCGAATTAATCCTCGAAGATCAATTCCAGAATGGCTGTAAAACCGTACATCTTCAGTGGCAATAAGTGCGTTGTAAACATTCTGACTAATATCCTCATAACCTACATTGGTTCTGTTTTCAAGGAAAAATTTACCAATAACAACACCATCGCTGCTTATGATCTCTGAGCTCAATGAATTCTTAGGGTTCTCCAGGTCTTCAACCTCGGGCATTTCTCCCAACAAGCCATATGAAACACCTACAAAAAATAGATACCCCATTAAAAAAAGGGAGAAATAGGCAAGCCAAAGTTTAGGATAAAATTTCATAAGGTGATAGTATTTACTCAAATATACAAATACTCTCGCGCATCAAGTTGCTCTGCTTGATTAAGGATATTGCCTTTGGTACCAATCGATGTATTCTCCCGCTTCCTGTTTTATTAAAATGCTTTGAAGATTCGCAGGTTGAATGGCAACCACCGAATAATTTGAAACGCCACGGCTGTTGAATAATGATTGCTGTTTCCTCAAATATCTCATGTAGAACAGCGCTTTATCGTTGTCAGGGAAATTCTCCACGATGAGTAAATACTCTTCATTTAAAGCAAGTGTTCTACCCATAACCAACTTATCAAATGAAAAATCTTTTTTATTCAAATCAGAGATCATGGCCTTCACCATATTTTTATTCGCTGATTTCGGAATGATAATAGCCACTTGTAAAGGGATGGTTTCATCGTAGATTGTGAAAGATGCACTTTGTTGAAGTAACGTGTCGGACGACACGTTAGACACGGTGTTTCGTTCCGTTAATAAACGTATTAAGTCTTTTGCTTTTTCAGACGCCTCGGTATTAGGGTAATCTAGCGGAAGTTGTTCAAGGTATGGTATCGCTTTGGCACTATCCGTCTTTAACATACATAATGCGTAGAGATAGTCAAATCTCGGCTGAAGGGCATTCCCTGAGTAACTGTAATCGGTTGCTAGTTTGATTTTCTTGGCACTCTTGTAATCACCTTGTTGGAAAGCCATCGACATAGAATCGAATTTTTTCTGAATAATTTGGCTTCCAGCTATTTGGCTCTTGCGTATGTTTTTAAGGGCTTCCGGGTTTTCTAGCATCTTCACATAAATGCTTTCGGGGAATTTACGTTTGAGTGTGTCTTGATGAAGTTTTGCCAACGTAGGTCTTCCTACCAAACGATTCAATTTCACCAATTCATAAAATGCCTGAGGCAAATATTTTGAGGTATCAAAACGGGAAACCAGTTGTTCAAATTGAGATACTGCTGTAGGATATTCGGCTAGTCTTTCTTTATAGATGTTTGCGGATTCGAATAAAGCAATCTCAACCTCTTTTAACATTTCCAGTTGTTTTTTCTTCTTGAACGGAATACCACGGTAATACTTTTGGTCTTCCTTAGGAACGTCTTTTAAGAATTCTTGATTCGAATTATCCGTGATTTGAGGATCTGAGGTATTCGAAGTACTGTCTTTTGGGTCGCTATTGGTACCCGGAGAATTTGGGTTGTTATTATTAAGTGCTTGGTTGCTCTGCATTTTTGAGGCATACTTCCAATAATCTGAATTAGATCGATTGCCCCACTTTCGCTTGAATTCGTTTTTGCCGTTTTTACGAGTTATGACGTTATAGAACGGGAAAGTACTTCCTCCTGCTCCTCCTCCCATAGCAGGCATAGAAGGCATATTGGTATTGCCAGGCATGTTTCCTGCACCGAAAGGTTGATTGGAAGAATTATTGTTGTATTGCTGATTAGCCAGTGCTTTTTTGATGCGTTCGGCGGATTCTTTTTCAGCCTTTTTCTGAGCTTTAATGACACGATCTCTAAATCGTTCGTCGTTTGCCATCCGAATTAGGGAGTCGTTTTGTTTGATGGTTACTAAATGACCTAAAAGTTCAGAAAGGATTTCGTTTCGCTTTAAAATATTCTCAAAATTTGGATGTGTTTCATCTAAAACACGAAAGGCCGAGTCGTAATATTTTCCTGCCCATTCAAACTGACGATTGGCGTAATGTATGTCACCTAGTTTTAAGTAGGAGGTGGTTTTTTGGTTATTATCTGATTGTGATTCTACCACAGATTTTCGCAAGGTAGCGATGGCCTTTTCTCTGTCGTTGGCATTGAGTTGGTTTAGAGCCATACGGAAATATATTTTTCCTCGGTAATCTATGTTCTTATCATCGCGCAGCATCCTCTCCAATATTTTATTCGCGCGTTCATAGTTCTGTTGCTTTGCTGAAAGTATACTCACTTGTTCAATCTGTGAATTGAATGTGATTTCATAAGGAGGATTGAATTTTGGAACTTTGGAATAAGCTCTCTCCGCTTTTTCGAAATCCTCCAATTGCTGATAAGACTGACCGAGAGCGAAATATACTCGGTACTTATCCATTCTGTTTTTAATATTTGGTAATGCTTTCGATAGCAATTCAGCACTTTGTTGGAATTTCTTTTGTTTGTGATAAATCGCCCCTAGAGTTAATTGCGCTTCAAAAAGCATTCTCTTGGGTAATTCAGGATTTTTTATCACGAACTGAGCCATCGCCTCGGCATCCACTATTTTGTTTTGCAATAGCAAGGCTTTTACTGTCCATAATTTAGCTTTAAAACGGATTACGGGATCTGAATATTGGGAGTAAACATACTCAAAAATATTGATAGCCGCGGTAGCGTCACCTTTGAATAAGTAAGCTTTACCCGTGAGTAAGTAGGCGTCGTCAACCCATTTACTTTTAGGGTGTTTGTCAATCATGGTGCTGGCCTTTTTTATGACCTCATCCATAGCCGCTAAATTGGCCTGTAAACCGGTGAGACTACCATAATTGAATAATTCAATGGGTTTTCGGAAGTCTTCTTTGTAAGACTCTCTTACGGTCTGGTGGGTTTCCAACCATTTCTGCTCCCCGTTAAAAAATATATTATAATGATATTTAGATTAGTTTTTAATCTATTCATATTTATCTTCAGGCTTAATAGTGAAAAAAACATAATTATTAAAAAAGGATCATAATACTTATGATAAACAGTCACTTGAGGATTATTAAATAATAATAAAAAAAATAAAAATATATTTTCATAATTAGTCTGAAAAATTTTTAAAAGTATAAATATCGAGATAAAGCATAGTAAATAAAATAAGTA
>VMCP01000124.1 GCA_008081305.1 Bacteroidota bacterium
GAAATACACAATTAACAAGATTTTATAAACACGTAATACCCTATCATTATGGATCTACAATGACGAAAATATCCTCGCCGTCTTTTTTCATTAGATATTTCTCACGGGCAAATTTCTCCAGGTTCTGAGCGTTACCAAACAAATCCTTTTTCTGAATCCGTAAATCTCTAATTCTCGTTTCGTGCTCTTCGATGCTTTCCTCCAATTCGTTGATATCACCTGCCAGTGATATTCGATAGATGAAACTATTGCGGTCAAAAAAGGTCATCCACAACAAGAAAAAACCGAAAACAATAGCGTAGCGATATTTCCAAACTGCTAAGTTCACACAACAAAGATGGTCATATTAAAATCGCCTTCATCAACAGACGGACAGAGTGTCAATTTTTTTAACCTAATTTTGAACAATGTCGTTGATCAAACGGGTATTATTCTTGCCTTTAATATTCATTTTTGCATGTACTCAAGTCCCCGTTAACCGGTCATCCGAAGGCACTTTAATCCCCAATAAATACGCTAAACTTTTTCAATTACAAACAACACAAACAGACACAATTCTAACGATATACGGTCAAGACCATAACAAGATCGGTTCATATTTTTGGGGCCGTTCCCAAACACTTCCCAACATCAGAAAAATCCATCTGAACCAAAAAATCATAAGTCTATCAGTTATTTTTAGCCGTTGGTTGAGTTTCCTGAATGCAGAGAATCAGATTGTGGCTGTGGACAATATTGATTTTCATCCAACCGATATCCCGCTGAATAAAGACATCCAATCCATCAAAAGAGGAAACGTATTAAACCAAGAGGCCCTTTGGTCTATAAATCCCGGACTCGTTTTTAGTTACCAACTGAACGGACAAAAACCCGAAGATACTCGCTGGCAAAAACAGGATTCGGTAAATTTTATTTGGATTCAAGCCCATTTGGAATCACATCCATTGGCTAGAGCTGAATGGATCAGAGCAATCGGTTGGCTAATTGGGGAACCCCGTCTTTCCGATTCAATCTACACTGAAATCGCAAATCGGTACCAAAAAAATTGTATTGATTCTGATTATGAAAAAAAACCTACCGTAATGCTTAACGTTCCTTACGAAGGCATATGGTACGTCCCACAGGAAAAGGCATTTACTACTCAGCTTTTCCGTGATGCTGGCTATTCAATCGCTTGGTTAACTGGAAATAAATCAACAGGTATAGGAGCATTTACCATCTCACTTGAGGATGCTGTTCGACACATAGAATCCGCGGATTATTGGATGCATTTGGGAGCCGCAAAAAATCGCACGGAACTTTTTGAGTTGGAACCACGACTTCGATCAATGGTATTACATAAAACAAAGCTTTTTCAATTTGATGCAAAACTCGAAGCAAACAATGCCAATCCATTTTGGGATTTGGGCGCTTGTCGTCCGGATATGGTATTACGTGATTTGATTTCCATTCGCAATGGACAATCCGACTCTAGCCTGTATTTTTACCGAAGATTTTGAAACGAACACAACATATCATTTTGGTGATATTAACCCTCTTTTTGATGGTTTGGAATCTAATTGACTTCCGAGGCTTAGGAGATTTTGTGATGTGGGAATTCAGGACACCAAGGGTACTTGGCGCTTTATTTGCCGGCTGGGGTTTAGCAATGTCTGGCTTGATGATGCAAACACTATTTAGAAATCCCCTTGCAGGTCCATTCCTTATCGGAGTAACTCCCGGTGCCGGTTTAGGTATGGCATTTTATATTTTCTTAGGAGGATTTCTTCCAGTTTCAATCTCTCAATTTGGGTCATCTATGAGCGCAATGATAGGCGCGATTGCCATACTAGGGCTACAACTATTACTGAATCGAGGTTTTGGATCACCAATACGCATGTTATTAACGGGCATGGTATTGGGGTTTTTGGCTTCCGCACTCATTCAACTAATGCAACAATTGAGCAATGTTCAGGAACTGCAGCAGTTCACCTTTTGGGGCATGGGTTCCTTTGAAAAGATTCAATGGCCCGACCCTTTGTCGATATTATTACCCGTACTAATCATCGGAATCTTGTTTTGGTCTCGTCGAAGAAATATGGATTCGTATTTATTGGGAGATATGGTTCTACAATCGGATGGCATTTCCTTAATTCAAACTAGAAGAATATTGGTTCTAGGCGGAGCGATTTTAGCTGGATATATCACTTCATTTTGTGGTCCTATAGGATTTGTAGGCCTCGTTGGACCACACATTGCAAAGAGAATTGCTCAAACGGAAAGTCATCAGCGGGTAATGATTCCCGCCATACTGTGGGGTGGTTTTCTATCGCTAGCTGCTGACACCATTGCACATGATGCTGTTCCTGGAATGGTTTTTCAAGTAAATCCAATCACCGCACTTATTGGAGCTCCAATACTAATTTTGAGCTTACGACAAAGAAAAAATTCAATTTAGGATTACTCCAAACCCTCAATTTGTATGATATGTTCGATTTGGTAATCGCTCACTGGATCAAATTCTAATTTGAGATTATGACCCCAAAAGCTTCCAAATGCCTGCCACAAAAGTGCTTCTGTCGTGCCTCGGTAGTTCTTCATGATATCCCATGTGGTTTTACCTGTCTCTCGGTGTATTAACTTCATCAATACCTTACCTTCTCCAATAGTCAAATTTTTCAATTGGGCTGTATACATGGCTTTGATACCTTTTTCGCACTTCTTGATATATTTTTTCCTGGCCCTTCGGCCTTTGATGGTGGATAATTGATCCTCCATTGCTCGGATTTTATATGACGCCATTTTGGCATAGGGCATGGTTTTTCTTACTCTCCGCTTTAATATTCTGTATTGTTTCTGCCGCTCTGAATCCATACTCCCCGAAACGAGAACAGGATCTAATCGCTCAAAATCAACAAAGATGGTATCCTTTCGTACCGTATCGGTTTGTGCTTTCACCTCATTGGTGAAGCATAGCAAAAATAGAAGTACACAGACTATTTGCTGGGTGAAGGCGCTTTGATTATATTTTTTTTCGATAATACCCATACCGCTATACCCATAACGATCATAGTGAGTGAAATCATTTGCGCTTGAGAGAAGATTAGATCGCCTATTCGATAAAGACTGTCACCGTGTTCACGAATGAACTCGATCAAAAATCTTTCAACTCCAGCAAACATCAAATAAACCCCTAAGACCATGCCTGGCTTTAATGATAATTTTCTCACGTAAAACCACAAAATAGAAAAAAGGGCAAGCGCCATCAATGCCTCATATAATGGAGTCGGGTAAACCGGATCAATTAACTGAAAGCAATAATTCCCGTCGCAACTTGGGATTCTTTCCATCCCCGCAGTGCCGTATTCTTTACCCAATACATTATGAGGATATTTATATGCCCAGGCCCAATCTGGAAGCCAAGAACTTCCATTTGAATTTGCGATACCCCAATCACCATCACCAGCAAAATGGCAACCAAAACGGCCTACACCATATGCTAACATCATTCCTGGCACAGCAGCATCCAAAGTATGTATGATTGAGTAACCTTTCTTTTTTACATACCAAAGTACGCCACCCGCACCGCAAATTAGCCCTCCAAAAAAAGTCCAACCTCCAGTCGTTAATAGCTGACTGAGAATTACCTGAATACTAAAATTCTCAGGTGTTTCAAGGATGTGGAAAATCTTTGCCCCTAAAAAGCCAGTAATTAGGGCCACAGCGGTGATATTACCCATTTCGTCTGCCATGGTGAACTTCACCGACTTTTCTACTGGCTTTTCAAAACGCTCTTTTTTATCCGTGTAATAACGATATCCTAAGACCAGCGCTGCGGTGAATAATCCTAATGCAATATCTCCATCGCTTGTGAAAATATGATCTTGGGGAACAAAGCCTTCGCCAGAATTCAGGGCAAGGTAAATGATTTTAAAACCAAACAGGAATCCGAATAAGCCATTAAATACATAATCGGATGCACTTGCAGGCATACCAATGGTGACCTTTTGGGTTTTTACGGGGAAATACCCTAATTCACTACGACGCAAGAATTCGGTTTGCATCGCCCAGTAAGCTGCACCAATTGCCAACGCTACAAACAGACCGAAAGTATTGACGATCTCTAGGAACGGGAGTTCGATACCTAAAGTATCCTTGAAAAAATGATAGAGGGTAGGAAACACCTTACAAATTAACGACTAATTTCAACCCTTTCAAATTCTCCTTCCATTAAGAAATCCTCATTAATCCTATCTAATTTAAAGGGCACAAGGGTTTCAACGGCTAGCGGATCATATTCAGCAGCGACTCTTACATAATTATCTGTATAGCCCTGCATCATTCCGTTTCGTAATTCAGATTCAAATAAAACAGGTCTTGAATTCCCAAGTTGAGATTCGTAAAATGCTCGCTTCTTTTTTTCAGATAATGAACGCAGCTGAGTAGTCCTTTCTCCTCGGGTTTTAACCGGCACAACTCCTTGCATTTTTCGCGCGGTTGTATTTGGTCTTTCTGAATATGGGAATACATGCAAATAAGAAACGGGTAATTCATTTAGAAAATGATAAGTATCTAAAAAATGATCATCGGTTTCACCTGGAAATCCTACGATCACATCTACGCCTATTCCACAATCGGGCATTCTTTTTTTGATGCGTTCAATTCGACTACGATATAAATCACTTTTGTATTTACGGCGCATCCTATGAAGGAGTTCGTCGTTACCGCTTTGCAGAGGGATATGGAAATGAGGTACGAATTTTTGACTTTCGCTTACAAAGTCGATTATCTCATCCGATAGCAAATTGGGTTCGATCGAACTTATTCGGTAACGATCAATGGATTCGATATTATCTAATTCTTGAATTAAGTCATAAAACGACTCTTGATGGTTAATACCAAAGTCCCCGAGATTCACACCGGTTAAAACCACTTCTTTAACTCCCTTATTAGTGGCCTCTTTGACCTTTTCGATGGTATCTACAACATTGGCACTTCTACTTTTACCTCGAGCCAAAGGGATGGTACAGAAACTGCAAAAATAGTCGCAGCCATCTTGTACTTTAAGAAACATCCGGGTTCGGTCTCCCTCACTAAAACCTGGAACAAACTCATTAACGGATTTAATGGGTTGATTATGAATTCGAGTTTTGGACTCTTTATTTAGGTGTGTTAAGTGATGGATAAGATCAAACTTTTCAGCCGCCCCTAAAACCATGTCAACACCTGGAATTTCTGAAATCTCCGTTGGTTTTAGTTGTGCATAGCAACCCACGATTACGATGTAAGCATCAGAATTCGCTTTCAGTGCTTCACGCACCACTTTTTTACATTTGCGATCAGCATGATCTGTAACACTACAGGTATTGATTACATAAAGATCCGCACCTTCGTAAAATTGCTTCCGTTCAAAACCGTTCTTTTGGAGCTGCTGAGCAATGGTACTGCTCTCAGCAAAATTCAATTTACATCCGAGGGTATATAACGCAACTGAAGGTTTCAAGGTAACAAAATTAATACAATAGATGTTGACTTTAGAAGATCAAGGATGCTTCAAGTGCCAATGTGCTTATACGCAAACCAGAACCAGTGACAGGTGAAACACCTTCCACTTTAAAGTTATCATTCAAACTATTAATACCCACATTTAAATCAATGGCATAGCCATAATTTTCACTCATTTTTTGTACTCCGATGGATCCCAAAATTTCAATGGGCTTCAACGGAAGGTTATCCCACTGCTGAATGAAAACCTCTTGATTTAAAGGCACTTTATTAGGCCCTACATATAGTACGGATCTCATAATGTAGCTAGGAGTAACTCCTGCTGTAATGAACATCGCCTTTCTCCCTTTATTTGGATCGGTAGAAATCAGTACTTTCAAAGGAAGATCTACAGTAACCAAGCTTATGGATGTGTATGCTTGATTGACCGCAGTATCTGTAGATTTTGCATTGTTAAAATTACCCCCTCGAAAACGCACATCTAATCCTGCTTGGTAATGAAACCGACCTTTTTTCAGAGGATCATGGTAATAGATTCCTGCCACATACCCTAACATTGGCATTGGGTTCTTCAACTCTTCACCATAGAACTGATAGAGACCCACTCCCATTTTCAAACCAAAATTCGATGAGTTATTCGAACTAGATTGAGCATTGGAACCACTAACGAGGGCCCAAACCGAAATTATGCCTAGTAAAAATTTGTACTTATTCATCGTCTATTTGTTTGCCTTTCAAAGCCGTCGATACGGCAGTATCCATTAATCGCTCAGCGAAAGGTCTGGAATAGTCATTCAACTCTTCGATGCTCGATTGTAGTTCGTGTCTATCTGTGCTTTTCTTTAACAGACCCCTTAGAGCTTCAATACGTTGTTTTGCACCATTTATTTCACTGCCTGAAAGCAAGTTCGTGTTTTTTTCGATAAATCTCAACGTTGTGTAAATAATTTGCTCCCCTTCGTTTTGCGTTTCTCGCAACATGCGTTCGTCTAGATCTTCCTTTGCATTTTCCAGTCCACTCTTTAACATTTGTTCAACCTGATCATCAGTCAATCCTGAACTTGGTTGAATTTCTACTACCTGTTCTACTCCACTGCGCTTTTCCATTGCCTTCACTTTCAACATACCATCGGCATTGAGAGCAAATTGAATTTCTATTTTGGGCAATCCCGCGGGCATGGCCGGTATTCCTTTCAAGTCAAACTCCCCCAATTTGCGGTTTTCAGAAACCAACTCGCGTTCTCCCTGATAGACCGACACCTTTAGATTTACTTGTCCATCCACAGAAGTGGTGTATTCACGAGCCACACGGCATGGGATTTTTGAGTTTCTTGGAATCAACACATCCATTAGTTGACCCGCTGTTTCAATTCCCAAGGACAAGGGCGTCACATCTAGGAGTAAAACATCTTTTCGATTGCCGGCAAGGACATCTGCTTCAATTGCTGCACCCAATGCAACCACTTTATCGGGATTAATGCTATCGTTAATTGGTGTATTCCCAAATAATCCTTGAAGGGTCTTTTTAATTTCTGGGAACCTCGTACTTCCACCAACTAAAACCACTTCAGAAATTTCATTAGGTTCTAGCTCCGCATCTTTTAACGCTCTTTTCACGGAAGCCCATGTTTTCCCAAGGATAGGTTGAGCTACCTCGACGATATTTTGATAATCCAGTTTTAAGGTTACCCCTTCATGGACAGACACAAATACTTCAGTTGGGTTTCCAGATAAAAAGACTTTTGCCTGTTCAGCTACCCATTTTAATGGCTTTCTATCTATTTCTATTTCTATTTCTTTCAGCTCATGAGTCATCCAATAGTCTACAATCGCCTCATCTTTAT
>VMCP01000101.1 GCA_008081305.1 Bacteroidota bacterium
TATGAAGTAATTTAAGCCTATGGATGTACCCACAGTAGTTACATCGGAATTTGCGTTGGTAGCCACTCGGTAAACCTGACCGCCAATAATTCTATTCAAATTCGGTTCGATGATTGGATCAAACCCTATTTTATAACCAATGAAATCTTGGTAATAGCTGAAATAAGCTGACCAGTCAATATTCAATTTATTATCAAAAAGGAAACCTTTAAAACCTCCTTCGATGCTTTTTACCTTTTCAGGAACTACTGGGTCCACATCAAAATATTTCAGTCGATTTAGATCCAAGATTGATTGATTGAAGTAATCTTCAAGTGATTCAAGACTCACTAAATTTTTGTATCCATAAAGATTCCCTAGTAGTATGGCTCTACCAACGTTATAATAAAGGTACTGGTCTGCTAGCGTCGGATTTCTTACACCACTTGTAAGGGATAGTCGGTAGAATGTGATTTTATCAGGATTGTACACAAATGAAAGCGCAGGAGAGTACACAAATGGGAAATTCACATTTTTATCCGTCCGGAATGTTGCATTCATCTTTAGCTTATTCTTCCAATAACGCTTTTGAAAACCAGTATACAAACCGAATTCATGATTTGTAATCACCCTGCCGTTGGTGTCCGAAAATATGGTTCCTGCGGAATTGGGTTGATACAGTCGACCGGATGCCCCCACAGATAATTTACCATTTCCAGCGACTTTAAAATGATGCTCAATTTGTGCATTAGTAAGCGCACTTTGATCAAAAAAACCGCTACCCCCTTCACCGAAGCTCTTTTTTGAGGTGATTTCTTTCTTCCGTTGCTCAAACCTATCCGTGCCCGGCATGAAACGATCAAGTGCAGGATTGAGGGATGGTGCAGATGTGTAATATTGCCCTCGATTGACAATTTCCCGACACTCATTATGCCATTGGGTGATTTGATCACGATTTTTATCGATGACTTGATTATATAGATTCATGAAAGAATCTGGTGCGCGGAAATATCTGAAGTTTGGAAAACCTTCCAGACTTTTAACTCGATTTACAAAACTATCTTTCCATACCTTCTGGTAGTCACCACCCCACAAGTAATTTTCCTTGGCGTCTTTTAATAGTAGCATGGATGTAAACACGGCATCGTAGGTATTCCCGGCATCTTCATATGTACGATATACACGGAAAAATCCTTTCTTGTGCTTGAATTCTAATCGATTTTGGAAAAACTTGATATCGTTTAAACTGTAGCGATTATCGCCTTGGTAAACGGTGGTGCCCATACCAAAATTACTCTGATATATAAACTCTTTACTTTTATCCTTAAATGGTTTGAATGCTAATGTTCCGGATGTCTTCAGGTTGTATGTATTGTAGTCAACAATATCTGACTCCCAATAGCCATCTCTAAAATATCGGTCTAAACCGGGATAGTATTCTTTGCCCCCAACAGAACTTTGGTCAAATTCGCCGGGACTCAATACTTCATCACCGTACCGGTTGACCGCGTCGTACCCTCCAGGATTATTCTCAGAAACAGGGCTTCCGTAAATGGCATCTCGGTTATCTGCAACCCAATCATAGGCACTCATGTATAAGAAGTTCCCTTTAAAAGCAAATACATCTTTTCCTTTCTTATCCTTAAACACTTTGGCATACCGCAGAGAGTTTTCCATCAATTGCCGTTCGCCAACTTTAAATTTATACGAGAAACCTGGTGTTTTCCATACATCTTTAGTGGTCATGGAAATGACTCCATTAAACGCGCCTGGGCCATAAAAAGCAGAACTTGCACCTACTACAATTTCCTGAGACGCAATATCCAACTCTGAGGCACCTAAAAAGTTTCCAAGGGAGAAATTTAGTCCAGGACTTTGATTATCGACTCCATCAATTACTTGCAATGTTCTCACCGGAGAAGTAGAATTGAATCCGCGCGTGTTTACGATTCTAAAGCCAAGGGATGCTGCGGTGACATCAACACCTTTCAAATGACCCAAAGCCTCATAAAAGTCAGATGCTGGGGTCTCCTTTATGCTTTGAGCTGACATGCTTTCTACGGTTAATGCAGATTCTTTGAGCTTCTCCTTCAAGCGGTTTTGTTTAATGACCACCCCTTTCATTCGCTCGATTTTAATGTCTAACTCAATTTTAACTTCCTTGTTTTTCCAAGTATTGTCAATGGTAGAGCTAGTTTGAATATCCCCTAGTTTAAAAATAATTTGTTCGCCTGTCTTAACACTTATAGCCTCCAGCGTGAATACTCCATCTGATGTTGTTTTTGTTAACAAGGAGCCAAAGCGGTTAAGAACTTCTACATTTTCTAATGGTTTTTGGGTGTTTTTATTGACCACTTTTCCTTTATACGTTTCACTTTGAGAATAAAGGCTCTTCCATGAGAATAAAGCCACAAATAGCAGTAGGTATAGTTGAACTTGCCGCATTTTAATGTTTGTAATCACGCAAGATACGGATTTACTTAAAATACCGATGAAGTACTGAGTTTAGCTTGCCTTGTTGAGGCGAGGTTAAAGCGCTCAAATTTTAGTAAACTTGTAACCCCGTTTCGAATGCTAGATAAGAAGATTTTATTAGAGGCTTGGCGCCTGATGCAAACCGCAAGGGCCATGGCAACTATTTACGACGATAATAGGCCGGTTACAAAGTATGTTCATAGTACTTCTAAAGGTCACGAAGCCATACAAATTGCCACGGGTATGCATCTCAAAAATATTGATTTTGTATATCCCTATTACCGTGATGAGAGTATGTTGCTTTCCATGGGAATGACTCCTTACGAACTCATGCTTCAATTGTTAGCCAAAGCGGATGACCCATTTAGTGGAGGAAGAACCTATTATTCTCACCCAAGTTTAAATCGCCAGGATATGCCAAAAATGCCACATCAAAGTTCGGCAACCGGTATGCAGGCGATTCCTGCCACAGGTGCAGCTCATGGCATAAAATATAAAGAGACTCAGGGATTGATCGATGGTGCGGAGAAGCCAATCGTTATATGCTCCTTGGGAGACGGTTCTGTAACCGAAGGGGAGGTTGCGGAATCTTTACAAATGGCGGTCCTACATAAGTTGCCAATAATTTATCTCATCCAAGATAACGATTGGGGAATTTCGGCTTCTGGAGATGAAATGAGAGCGATGGATGCCTTTGAATATGGATTAGGATTTAAAGGTCTGCGAAGAATCAGGGTTAATGGTTCGGATTTCTTGCAGTGCCATGATGAGATGAAAAGGGCCATCGATACGGTTCGTGAAGAACGGGAACCTATGCTCGTGCATGTAAAAGTTCCATTGTTAGGACATCATACTAGTGGAGTTCGAAGTGAGTGGTATCGCGATGATCTTGAAAAACATGAGCGAATAGATCCATTGCCAAGGCTAAAAAAGTTGCTACAAAGTGTGGCGGTTACCGATGCTGAATTGGATGCCATCACAAAAGAATGTGAACAAGCCGTTGAACGTGATTTTGAGCAAGCAAAATCAGCAAATGATCCGGCTCATGACACGTTGTATGACCATATTTTAGCACCCACTGATATTACTGAAGAAGTTGGAGTACGAGAGCCAGAGGGTAAAGAGCCGGTAGTGATGGTAGATGCGGCGTTGTTTGCCGTTGATGAAATCTTAAAAAAGCATCCTGAAGCGTTATTGTACGGGCAAGATGTTGGACACCGTTTGGGAGGTGTATTCCGGGAGGCTGCTACGCTTAGCGATAAATATGGGCGAGATCGAGTTTTTAATACGCCTATTCAAGAGGCTTATATTGTAGGAAGTACCGCTGGGATGAGTGCTGTTGGATGTAAGCCCATTGTAGAAATTCAGTTTGCTGACTATATATGGCCGGGTGTCAACCAGTTGGTGACAGAACTTTCAAAAAGTACGTATTTATCCATGGGGAAATACCCTGTATCGAGTATTATAAGGGTACCAACGGGAGCTTACGGTGGCGGTGGACCCTATCATTCAGGTACTGTGGAGAGTAGTATTTTACCCATCAAGGGTATAAAAATCGCTTATCCGAGCACGGCAGCTGATATGAAAGGCTTAATGAAGTCAGCTTTCTATGACCCAAATCCGGTTGTCATGTTTGAACATAAAGGGTTGTATTGGAGCAAAGTTCCAGGTACTGAATTAGCAAAAACACCCGAACCAGACGAAGATTATCGAATACCATTTGGTAAAGCAAGGGTGGTTCAAAATGCTTCCCATGGCGCTATTGAAATGGGAGAAAGTGTTGGAGTAATCACCTATGGTATGGGCGTGTATTGGTCCTTAAATGCGAGCAAGGACTTTGCAGAGAAGGTAGAAGTTTTGGATTTAAGAACGCTCGCTCCGTACGATAAAGAGGCAGTCTTAAATTTGGCGGAGAGACACGGTAAAGTTTTAATCGTTACAGAAGAAACGCGCACCAATAGCTTTGCCGAAGCATTGGCTGGTGTCATTAGTGAGGCTTCATTCCAATTCCTTGACGCACCTGTGCAAGTCATTGGTAGCGAGGATATACCAGCGGTTCCATTGAATATGGGAATGGAATCGGTAATGCTTCCAAATGCCGAAAAGGTGAAAGAAAAGCTCGAGTGGCTTTTAGGATATTAGTAATGTTATTTGAGGAATAGCTTAATGATCCTCAATGAGCGTTTATCATAAGGCGGATATTTTTGTCTGAGATCAAACCAATTACCTGTTTTAATCACACTTTTTTTGTGGGAAAAGGCATCAAAACCAGCCTTTCCATGGTATGCACCAAAGCCTGAGTTGCCAATCCCTCCAAATGGCAGATTAGGATCTACCAAATGCATAATGGTGTTATTGATGCACCCTCCACCAAATGAAACTTCCGTCGTTATT
This sequence comes from Bacteroidota bacterium, assembly GCA_008081305.1. Lineage (GTDB taxonomy): Bacteria > Bacteroidota > Bacteroidia > NS11-12g > UBA955 > VMCP01. Next base: position 4,849 of record VMCP01000101.1, read on the forward strand.
TTATTTTCTAGTTTACGGTTGTTTGCAAAAAGATAAAGGCTAAGGGGGTTAGGGTTTTTGTTGATGTATTCATGGATATCCTCTATGGTTTTGTAGGTGAAAATGGGTGAAATTGGACCAAATATCTCTTCGTTCATAATGGGGCTATCCACATCGCATTTCACCAATGTAGGTTCGATACGTTTTTTGTGCTCATCAGACTTGCCTCCAAAAACGACCCGAGTGTCTTTGAGTAAATGTTGAATACGCTGAAAATGGTGTTCATTCACAATTTTGGTGTATTCCTCATTATCAATGGCATTCTGATAGAAAGCTTGAAAACTAGTCTTTAGTTTTTCGGTGAATTCGGTTTCTATTTCCTCATGTACCAAAAAGTAATCGGGGGCAACACAGGTTTGACCAGCATTTATTCCCTTACCGAAAGCAATTCGTTTAACGGCAATATCTAAATCAGCTGTTTTATCTACGATACAAGGGCTTTTTCCTCCCAATTCCAGGATGCAGGGAATGAGGTGTTCAGCAGCCATTTTTGAAATTTCTCTACCCACCGCAGTAGATCCTGTAAAGAAGATTAAATTGGGCCGGTATTCTTTGATCGCTTTTGGCACGATAGTTTTACCATCTCCCTCAACTATAGCCACTTCCGATTCGTCAAAAATATGTTGAATTAACCGTGACAGTACAGCGGAAGTTTCAGGTGTTAATTCCGATGGCTTTAATAGTGCTCTATTCCCTGCGGCAATACTAGCAACAAGTGGTGCTATACAAAGTTGGAAAGGGTAATTCCACGGTGCAATGATCAAAACTGTTCCAAATGGTTGGTAGTGAATATGCGCTTTAGAAGGAAAAAGAGATAATCCCGTTTTGACTCTTTGAGGTTCAGACCAATTATCGAGATGTTTGAGAGTATGGCTAATGTTTTGGTAGATAAACCCAATCTCAGATGAGTAAGCTTCAAATTCGGACTTACCCAAATCTTGATGGAGTGCTTTTAGGATATCATTTTCAAATTGTTGTATTCCTGTTTTTAGTTTTTTTAAGAGCTGTTTTCTCTCCGAAACTGGAATGAAAAAAGGGCGTTGTGCGCGTTGCTTTTTGCCAAGGTTTAAAAAATCCATCATCATCAAGAACAACTAATGAGCTTTATGGTTTTACCAGAAAATTCAAATTCAGCGGGGGCAGTTTGACCCCAAATGGCCTTTCCGATGGGAGAATCTTTACTTATAGATTTGATTGTATTTTTATTTAGTTGGATATCTCCAGAAGAAGGGCCAATGATCAAATGAACAACTTTCCCTCCTATTGAAATTTCTATTAATGAACCCCAGTTGACGGTATTGTCTATAGCATCAAATGAATTCCATTGACTAATTGCGTCGTTCAATTGTGAAACTTGGGATTCCATTCGATTGATTTCCATTTGCATCATTTCCCTTTGGGTTTCGTATTTATCCCCTGCGCTGCTTTTTGTCTCCGATTGTGTTGAACCTCTGGTTTCCTCCAATGCCATTTTCAACTCATTCCTTTCCAAGGTTAGCTTATTTACGAAGGCTTGAATAATTTCCTTTTTAATGATACTCATGTTAGACTCTCCTAAATTAAGGAGATTCTTATGTAAATGGGCTTGAGAAACGATGTCTACATCCAAAAACATGCTTAGGGCTTAATTTGATTGTACCTTTGCACTTATGAATTCTGATCTAGAAATCAAGTTTGATAGCATTGAATCTGCCATCGAGGATATAAAAAATGGCAAGGTAGTCATTGTTGTTGACGACGAAGACCGCGAAAATGAAGGTGATTTTCTGACTGCGGCCCGCAATATGACGCCAGAGTTGGTGAATTTTATGGCAAAGGAGGGGAGAGGATTGATTTGTGTGCCATTAACGGAGGAACGCTGTGATGAACTTGATTTGGACTTGATGGTAGGGAAAAATACGGCCACGCATGAAACAGCGTTTACTGTTTCGGTTGATCTATTGGGCAACGGTTGTACTACTGGTATCTCTGCTCAAGATCGATCAAAAACCATTATCGCTTTAATAGAAGAAAACACTAAAAAAGAAGATTTAGGTCGTCCAGGTCATATTTTCCCACTGAAAGCTAAGGCTGGAGGGGTACTCAGAAGAGCAGGACATACGGAAGCGGCTATTGATTTATCAAGAATGGCTGGATTTGAACCAGCGGGATGCATCGTTGAAATAATGAACGATGATGGTAGTATGGCACGCCTACCAGACTTGATTCATGTAAGAGAAAAGTTTGGCTTAAAATTGATTAGTATAGAACAATTAATCAAGTACAGACTCGAAAAGGAATCGCTAATACAGCGAGTTATGTCAGTAGATATGCCCACAGAAGATGGTGATTTTGATCTTGTAGCAGTCAAACAAAAGGACAACGGATTGGAGCATGTTGCATTGGGT
>VMCP01000158.1 GCA_008081305.1 Bacteroidota bacterium
GGCATGATTTAGAGTTGTAGAATGATTGACTTATGATTATCGAATTATGCTATTTAACATAATGTAAATTATCAAACAAAAGGATCAAAACCCAGACCATGTATGGCAAATCGAACTTGGCTTGATAACTCTCAATAAAAAAGGCATCTCTTTGAGATGCCTTTGTCGTTTTAATAATTTTACTTTTAAAACTGTAGGTAAAGTCTTGCGCCTTCACCTTCGACTTCCTTTTCAGCGACAACTTCATCGTTCACCAGGATCTCTCCTTTAACGAAACCACCATCATTTATAGTTATTGCCAAACTCAGCATGTCAGACTTTTCCGTGTAGTCAAAAGTCTTTTCCCATGAATATCCGTTTTTCGTCCATCCAGCCTTTTTGTAGTCAGCATCGGTTTTGGCGTATAAAGTTGAATTCGTGTTTCTCTTGTTTTGATAACCAATCTGAAGATCACCTGCATTACCAGATATACGGTAAGTGAATTTATCTCCAATATATAGGCTAAAACCATTGAGTGTTCTAATCTTATCACGTTGCTCAGCTGCACATGACTTGTCTTCAAGTTCCATACAGCAACGGCGAATTCCTTTACTAATATTGATTAACTCTTCCTTGCTGTATTTTGGGTTTTCAGAAGCATATTGTAAATAACCACGGGCTTCCTCAAATAATGCTAATAGAGCTTTTTCTCTTTTTGTTTTCTCCTCACCAGCCAAAGAACTCAATCCTTTCATTAGATCTCTCGTCTTATAGGTAATAAGGGAAACGCCTAAATTCCAATTAGCATCGTAGTTGTATTCATCCATTTCTCGCGCCTTTCTATAGTCCGATGTGGCTTGGTCGTAGTTCTTTTGTTGTTCATTTAAGTACCCACGTATCCAATAATTACGAGAAGTTGGTTGCTCTGCAATCTGGTTGTCAACTTCCTCCATTAGTTCTTCTGTACGATCAATCGTGAGATAGTAATTCACCAACAGGTTAAAGATATCGTTGGCATAATTAGACTTTTCTAATGCTGTTTTGATTACCTCCTTTGCACCCGACGTGTCTCCTTTGTTTAATCGCATTTTGGAGATACTTTCAACCACAAAAGGAATTGGGTTCTCATTCTTGACTAGATCAGATAGCAATACCTCTCTTTTTAATTCATCGGAGTTGTTTAACGCGTGATAGGCAATTCTTTCAACAAAGAAATCGCGTTCTATTTTTTGACCTTTTAATTGATTGGTCATGCTCGTATCCAAACGCTCGTACATTAATAGCAAGCTCTGGAAATAACCAATCATGGTATCATTGTAAAGCGCTTTTGCCTCGCCTTCAGCTTTATTGATATCCTCAGTATAACCTTGAGCTTCGTTAAAAGCAGATGCAAACGCATTGCTCAATGCGTACTGAGCTTCCTCCTTATCAGAGCCGCGTTTTTTTCCGTCGCTGTTGTAAAACTCAATAATCGAGTTAGCAGACTTGAGCCCAGCTTGATGGCTAATGGGTTTAATCATAGGATTTCCTTTGAATTGGAAAATTTGCTGATAAACCTTTGAACGAACGAGCCACATTCTGGGGTCGTTAGCTGTTTTCGGATGCGTCTTTGCCTTTTCGATTTCTTCGTAAGCAATGATTACATCTTGTGGTGCTTTACTTTCTAACGCGTATTCTGCAGAATTTATGGCTCGTCTTTGGCCAAAAACACTAATGCTTGCAACGGTTAATAATCCTAGAGATGCTAATTGTTTAACGTATGTGAACTTCATATTTAATTTTCAGTGTTTTCTGTTTCGGCTCCGTTGTTTTCATCGGTTCCATTATTTGTTGGAGAATCAGTTCCTTCAGTCGGTTGGTCTTGATTTTCCTCAGCGCCCTCCTGCTCCTCTTCGTCATCGTTACGTGGGGTTTTTGCAATACTGGCTATGGTGTCGTTCTTTTTCAAATTGATCAATTTAACACCTTGGGTTGCTCTTCCCATAATACGCAATGAATCGATCGCCATTCTGATGGTCATCCCACTACGACAGATAATCATCAAACCATCTTCATCTGTGACGTCCATAATACCTACTAAATGACCGGTTTTTTCCGTTATGGAAATGGTTTTTACCCCTTTTCCTCCACGACCTGTAATTCGATAGTCATCTATATTAGAACGTTTTCCATATCCATTTTCGCTTACTACGAGGATGTTTGATGCGCTTACTTCAGTATTTACACAAATCATGCCAATTACCTCATCGACTTCACTCTCTAGTGCAACTCCTCGAACACCAGCTGCTGTTCTTCCCATGGCACGAACCTTAGATTCATTGAAACGAATGGCCTTGCCTAGTCTTTTTGCAATAATGATATCGCTGTTACCGTCGGTAACTCTCGCTTGAAGTAATTCATCTCCCTCCCTAATGGTAATGGCATTAATACCATTCGTACGTGGACGGCTATATGCCTCAATAGACGTTTTCTTAATGATACCATTTTTGGTAACCATCACAATAAAGTTATTCGCCAAATATTCAGGATCTTTAAGATCCTTAATATTCAAATAAGCCTTTATGGTATCATCCGATGGGATATTTATAAGGTTTTGTATAGGTCTTCCCTTCGTTGCTTTTGCTCCTTCAGGAATCTCGTATACTTTCAACCAAAAACACCTACCCTGCTCAGTAAATAATAATAGGTAGTTGTGTGTGCTGGCAACAAATAAATGCTCAACGAAGTCTTCGTCACGATGCGATACACCCTTAAGTCCCCTGCCGCCACGATGTTGTTCACGGTATTCTGTTAGTAAGGTGCGTTTAATATATCCTTTATGAGAAATGGTAATCACCACTTCTTCGTTAGGGATTAAGTCTTCAATGTTTATTTCTTCAGCATTGAACTCAATGTTCGTCCTTCTTTCATCGCCGTATTTCTCGGCAATCTCAAGAATTTCCGATTTAATGATGCCCATACGCATACTCTTGTCTGAGAGTATCTCTTCGTACTCCTTGATTTCTTTGAGTACTTCTTCGTATTCTGCACGAATCTTATCAATTTCAAGACCCGTTAAACGCTGAAGCCTCATATCCAAGATGGCTTTGGATTGGATTTCAGATAAACCGAAGTCGTTCATTAAGCCTGATTTTGCTTCATCCGGAGTTTTACTCTTTCGAATCAAAGCGATCACTGCATCTAAATTATCTAAAGCGATAATAAGACCCTCTAATATGTGAATACGTTTACGCGCTTCTTTCAGTAAATACTCGGTTCTGCGAACAACAATTTCATGACGATGCTCAACGTAATGTTTGATCAGGTCTTTCAGATTTAGCATCTCCGGACGACCCTTGACTAGAGCAATATTATTAATTGAAAATGAGCTTTGAAGAGGCGTATACTTAAACAATTGGTTTAATACTACGTTGGGTATAGCATCTCGTTTTAATTCAAATACAATACGCATTCCCTGACGACCACTTTCATCTCTTACAGCAGAAATACCGTCTATAACTTTTTCTTGAACCAAATCTACAGCCTTAACTATGATTTGAGGAGGAGACACCTGATAAGGCACTTCGGTCACCACAATCAGCTCTTTTCCTGTTTTAGTAACCTCTATCTCAGCTTTACCGCGCATTACTACCCTACCTCTTCCAGTTTCATATGCATCTTTTATGCCTTCCACACCGTAAATGGTGCCACCAGTTGGAAAGTCTGGTCCTTTGATAGAGTTCATTAACTCCTCAACAGTGATATCATGATTGTCGATATATTGAGCAACGGCTTCACAGACCTCTGTTAGGTTGTGTGGTGCCATATTGGTTGCCATTCCCACCGCAATACCAGCGGCTCCATTGACCAATAGACTTGGGATTTTAGATGGAAGTACACTTGGTTCCTTGAGGCTCTCGTCAAAATTTGGACGGAAATCTACCGTTTCTTTGTCAATATCGGTAATCATTTCCTCGGCAATCTTTCTTAAACGCGCTTCTGTATAACGCATAGCTGCCGGTGGAACACCATCGATGCTACCAAAGTTACCTTGCCCATCTACGAATGGGTAGCGAACGCTCCAATCTTGTGCTAGACGTACCATGGTGTCGTAAACTGATGAATCTCCGTGTGGATGATATTTACCTAAAACCTCACCCACAATACGAGCTGACTTTTTATATGGCCTATTAGAAGCTAGCCCTAAATCGACCATACCGAATAAAACCCTACGATGCACGGGCTTTAGTCCATCCCTTACGTCGGGTAATGCACGAGACACAATCACAGACATCGAGTAATCGATGTAGGCGGTCTTCATTTCATCCTCGATATTTATCGGGATGATTCTCTCGTTTAACTCTTCTGGACGTTCGTTATTCTCTTCCATACTTTAATTTACTAAGTATTGCAATATACTCTCACCCGCTGTATCTCACTAGGCTGCTAGGGCATTATTCCCCACATTTTTTAGACAATAATCAACATCTAAAACGGGCATAAAAAAAGGCGGTTTCAAAACCGCCTTTTACTTATTTCCAATTCTTGATATGGGATGTTTTCCCTTTTTTGTACCTCTTCACCTTGCCGGATCCATCCTTTTCAAGGATTTGTAGTTTACCAAGACCTAAGTCTTCCAGTCTATCTTCTAATAACACCATATCTCCCGCTACAACAATGACCAAATTCTCTAAAGTTAAATACTTCTTTGCAAGTGCATTTAAGTCTTCTTTAGTAAGGCTCTTTAAAATGTCCAGCTGCTCCTGTGTGTAATTCATTGGTAAATTACGATAAGCCATCTGAGCCATAAAGCCTGCTTTTTTAGATAGACTTTCATAGTCTAATGCTTGACTAGCAAGTAGCGCGTTTTTAGTGAATTCAAACTCTTCATCCGTGATACCGTTTTTACGGAAGTCATCCATCAACCAAAGTACCTCATTAATAGCACTGTCGGTAGCTTCTGCTTTTACCCCAGCGCTTACTGTATAGAAACCAGGCATATCCTTGTAGGATGAGCTAAATCCACCTCTGATTCCGTACGTCCAGCCTTTTTCTTCTCTGATTTTTAGGTTTAATCGACTATTAAAGTTACCTCCCAGTACAAAGTTCATTACCGTGTTTTTAAAGAAGTCACCATTGTAATCATAAGGCAAAGAACGGAACCCTAGCATGACGTCGCTTTGTTCGGCATCGGTATATTGTACACCAAAAATTTGAGACGTTTTGAATTCTTCACCCATCTGAGGCATTGGAACGTTCCAATCATTGCTTTTGGGGAGATTCCCAAGAAAAGCGAATTTTTGTTTTACTTCTTCTTGTGTTAAGTCTCCAACAAATATGAGATTTGCATTATTTGCTTTGAAGTAGGATTCAAAATACTTCTTACAATCATCGATACTGATTTTATCATAATCCTCAGCTCCAACATAAACGCCTAACGGAGATTCTTCGTACATCAATCTTCGCCATGCATTTCTCATCCCAGAACCGCGATTATTCAATGAAGATTGAGCACCTTGAACCACACGTTTTCTAATTTTTTTGAATTCTTCCTCATCCCATCTTGGTTGAGTGAGCATTTCATTCGCTAAAGCCAAGGTAGCATCCAAGTGTTGTTTTTCACAACCGATATAAACAGAAAGACCTGTATTTGAAGAAGAGAAAGATATACGAGCACCGAGCTTCTCCATTTCGTTTTCCAACTGTTCAGGTGTTTTGTTTGCTGTTCCTATTTCCAAAGACGAAGTCATGAGTTCAGCTGTTCCCCACGGAATTTTCTTACCGTCTTCAAATAATCTTCCTCCTTCCATTCTTAAGAGAGCCAATACACGAGGTGTTTCAGTGTATTCCGTTCCCATTACCTTGATATCGTTGCTCAAAGTCAGGTTGTAAACATCGGGAATGGTTACTGGCTTAACTTCTTTGGGTTCTGGTCTGATACTACGATCAAAATTGTCCTTTACAACCCTTTCTCTCAATCCTTGATATTCTAAAGCAAGCGCCGCACTACCTTGGAATGAAGCATTTGGATTATAACTCTGGTATTTCTCTGCCTTTTCCCCCTTCGCTGGTTTATTGGGTTGGATATTAATCGTTGAAGAGTATTTGCCCTTAATGTATTTACGATATACGCGCATGATATCTTCGCGACTAACAGAACCAATGGTCTTTGCTAAATCCTCCATTGTATACATGGTGCCATCGGCTGATTTTAAATCTAGATACCAAAAGTTGCTGATGTTATTCGCTTTGTTGCTGGCAACTTCAAATCCGTTGGATAAAGACGAAAGTATGTTTTGCTTAGCTCGTTTTAGATCCTCATCGGTAAAGTTGTTATTCTCAAAATCATTGAGTATAGCCATTAACTCATCTTTTAACTTGAACATATCAGACCATGGATAACCTACTAATGTAAAACTGAATTCACCCGCGAGCTCGTGATTAATGATACTCATGGGATTGTTACTTGCTTGTACTTGCAGGGCGAGCTCCTTATCAATGAATTTTTTGTAAAGAATAGAACTTTGTGTATTTCCCAGTAGATACGCGAGCATATCTAATGCTGCTTCATCTTTATGGGCAACCGGAACACCGGGGTAAGTTATGTATGTCAGCGGTACATAAGCATTCGGGTCGGGGTAGTTCTTGACTTTGTTTTCTGTTAAGCGAACAGGTTGAAGTCTCTTTTTACGGACTTTCTTACCTGCAGGTATACCTCCGAAATACTTTTGAGTCCAATCAATAACTTCCTTAGTATTTACATCCCCTACAACAATAATACAGGCGTTATTAGGAGCATACCATCTAAGAAAGAAGTTCTTTAAATCACTGCTGTCTGCACGGTCTAAATCATCAACAAACCCAATGGTCGACCAACTATATGGATGATCGGAAGGGTAAAGTTCTTGATCCTTTACTTCCATCAAAAAACCATAAGGCACATCGTAGCGCTGATCTTTTTCATTTTTAACCGTAGCACGCTGATTTTCGAATTTCTCTTGGGTGAATCCCTCTAGGAAAAAGCCCATTCTGTCTGCTTCCATCCACAGGGCCGTCTCGGTGAAATTACTTGGGAAGGTCTCCACATATACCGTTCTGTCACGGGTAGTGTTTCCGTTAACCTCACCACCGTATTCTTTTATTATCTTGAAATGCTCCTCATCCGCTACGTGTTTGGATCCTTGAAACAACATATGCTCAAAAAAGTGAGCAAATCCAGATTTTCCTGGCGTTTCGCGAGCTGAACCTAC
>VMCP01000119.1 GCA_008081305.1 Bacteroidota bacterium
TTATGATCATAGTTGACTCCCTTTACAAATCATTCGGCGAAAAACACATTCTACAAGGTGCGGTAGGTACTCCAAGTGCTCCTAGCGACATCTTTGAAGGATACGTTTACTTTGGTGTCTTTGTCAAATACTTGAGCTCTCGCTCTACCAATTGAGAAAATATTGGGGCCACCACCACTGCCACCGCCTCCTCCGCCCATGCGACGGAAAGCGAAATTCCAGAAAATTAAGAAAATAGCAATGAAAAAGACCCACTGGAATAGCTGTCCAAATATGTCACTGTGACTTTCGTATTTTATCACCAAGGAGTTAGGATCATCTAACTTCTTTTTTAGTTCTTTTACCTCTTCATTGAAGTAGTTTTTTTCGATTTCGAAGCTGTAGTTTGGCTCAATCTGGCCGAACATATCTTGCTTACGTCTGGTTTTAGCGTATTCTTCCTTTTCGGAGGCTTCAGTGGAAATGTAAACTTCTAAGAATCGATCGTTGATGAGCTTCAATTCCTTGACATCCCCTTGAACGATCATATTCCTTACTTCATTCCAATGCGTACTTTTACCGGCACTTCTTGGAAGAAAATTCAGAGCAAGGAAAACAATAAATAAGATTCCGTATATCCAATATGGGTTAAATTTAAAACCGTTCCCGGTTTTTTTATTTTTAGGTTTTGGTGCCTCTTTCATGGTAGATTGTAATCGCCTCTGACGGCTAGGTTTAGCAAAATTAGGTGAATCGTTGGCAATATTGGCCTCTCAGCGATGGGATACTTTAAATAATAGACAGAATTTAAATGGTGAACCCTTTCATGGTTTCACCGAGTTCATAAATATCTGTGAAACTGTTATATAGCGGTGCTGGAGCAAGCCTTATTACATTGGGTTCGCGCCAATCCGCAATCACACCATTTTCTGTGATATAATCAAACAATGCTTTTCCATTTTCCTTAACTAAAATGGATAATTGAGCCCCTCTATGCTCTGGGTTTTCAGGAGTAATCACATTGAAATCAAGAGCAGGGTTATTGTTTTGAACGTATTTAAGTGTTTCCTGTAAGTAAGCCGTTAACATTTTACTTTTGGCTCTAATATTTTCCATGCCAGCTTTGTGGAATATTTCTAGCGATGATAGATGAACCGCCATTCCAAATACGGGTGCATTTGACATCTGCCAGCCAGCAGCGCCAGGCTCAGGGATATACCCTCTTTTCATTTGGAATCGTTCGGATTCTTTATGGCCCCACCAACCTGCAAATCGGTGTGTATTTTCATCCAAACCGTGTTTTTCATGTACAAAAACTCCAGAAACATTACCTGGACCAGAATTTAAATATTTGTATGAACACCACGCGGCAAAATCAACCTTCCAATCGTGAAGCTTAAGTGGCAAGTTTCCAGCGGTATGTGCAAGATCCCACCCTGCAATTGCCCCAACGGAATGGGCTGCAGCCGTTATTTTTTCGATTTCAAAAAACTGCCCAGTGTAATATTGTACACCTGCGAAGAAAACAAGAGCTGTTTGTTCGCCATTTTCCTCTATAGTTCGAAGGATATCTTCTGTCCTTAATGTATGTTCTCCTTCTCGTGGTTCAATTTCAATTACTGCCTCATCATAGTCATATCCATGAAATTTAACTTGAGATTCGATGGCGTACATATCGGATGGAAAAGCACCGGCCTCCATGATGATTTTGAAGCGTGTTTTGGTTGGCTTATAAAAGGAGACCATCAAAAGGTGGAGATTCACGGTTAATTGATTCATGATCACGACCTCATGATGTCTGCCACCTACGAGTTCTGCACTGTGTTCAGTTAAAAATTTATGATAGTGAAACCATGGTTTTTTCCCGTGAAAATGTCCTTCAACACCCAAATTTGCCCAATCTTCTAATTCAGAATCCAAGGCTTGTTTAGCTGTTCTTGGTTGCAGCCCCAGCGAATTTCCACAGAAGTAAAGAAAGTCAGAGCCATTTTTTTGTGTAGGAAAATGAAAGAGTTGACGAAAGTCTTTCAATGAATCATCCTCGTCTAGGCGTTGTGCAAATCCTCGATTGTGCTCAAAAATCATATTCACTGCGAATTTAAGGCTATTTTTGTGTACTCATGTTTTCATAAGCATGATTGGTTTTTTGTCGTATCCAACATCGGTGAAGTGAAAATTGAAGAAGAATTAAAATCGAGTAAATTTAGGTCTTCCAAGCATAAGGCAATTGTGAACGTACTGTTCACCGAGGCATGGATTAATAATCGATTGAGGGAAGTATTTAAAAATTTTAAAATCACTTCTCAACAGTATAACGTACTGCGCATATTAAGGGGTGCCTATCCAGAGTTCATGAATCCCAAAGCCATTAAAGAGGTAATGATAGATAAGAACCCTGACCTCACTCGCTTATGCGATCGCTTGTTATCCTTGGGATTGATTGATAGATGTATAAATGCGGAGAATAGGAGAATGATGGATATTCAAATCAACCAAAAGGGTTTAGATATGCTTGAAAAAATGGAGCCATCCATAAAAAACATTGAGAATAACCTCATCGGATTAACAGAGGAGGATGCAGAAACGTTAAGCCAATTATTGGATAAGTTGCGTGATTAATGTTTGCGAATAATGCTTAATCCGTCGCGGATAGGCAATAAGGTTACAGAAGCCTTTTGCTCTTGAGCGATAAATTGGTTGAATTCTTGCATCAACTTCGTGTCCTTATCCTTTGATGCTGCTTTTTCAAGCACTTTTCCGCTCCATAAGGTATTATCAAATATCATTATACCATTGGTTTTTAATAAATGTAAACCCTTGATGAAGTACTCTTTGTAACGGTTTTTGTCTGCATCAATGAAAATGATGTCCTGTTTAGGCAGCTCGTCCATTTCTGACAAACCATCAGCGGTTCTCCATTCAATTTGCGACCACAGCTCATGATTTTTCCAAAATTGGTCGCGTTTATAGGCGATTTCTGCGTCGGCTTCTATACTGATAAAATGGCAATCCTTCGGAGCATTTTCCCAAAGGCAGTAAGTGGAATAACCGGTGAAGCTTCCAATCTCTAACATGTTTTTGGGATTTTGAAGAGCTACCAACAATGCTAACAGCCGACCTTGTAGGTGCCCACTAAGCTGTCGTGGATTTATCGTTTTTTTCCAGGTGTAAGTCGTTAATTCTCTGAGAACTAATGGTTCTTCATCGCTGTGAAGCTCGCAATATTGCTGTTGTTTGTTTTGCCAATCGGGATGCATAACGAATCTTTCACAAAGGTGAACTTGAATTATTCAAATAAAAACATATTTTCGCGGGAAGTTAGAACAAACATTATGTATTGGACACTTGAATTAGTCGGATACCTGGACGATGCTCCATGGCCTGCAACAAAAGATGAATTGATTGACTATGCAATCCGTTCTGGAGCACCTTTGGAAGTGGTAGAAAACCTTCAGGAGCTTGAAGACGACGGAGAGCCGTACGAAACCATTGAGGAAATCTGGTCTGATTACCCAACAGACGATGATTATTTCTTCAACGAAGACGAGCTTTAGTCAATTTTTTTACCCCGGGATTTGAAAAGTTCTGAGAGCAGTATCTGTCTCAGTTTGCTGATGTTGTTTTTTTCCTGCGCTGAAATAAAAACGGCAGGAGCATTTTCTTTTGCGATCCAACTTTTTTCAAATTGATCTAGCGTCATCTCCGATTCACCGACAAAAAAGGAGTCCTCAGATTTATACGCGTCGATTTTATTGAAGACCACTATTTCTGGTTTTTCGGAAGCGCCTATCTCGTGTAAAGTTTCCTTCACCGATTGCATTTGCGCTTCGAAACGTGGATTAGAAATATCTACCACGTGAATAAGAACATCTGCTTCTAGTGCTTCTGCAAGGGTGCTTTTAAAACTTTCGACGAGCAATGTTGGAAGTTTACGTATGAATCCGACCGTATCACTTAAAAGAATGGGTACAGGAGGTTTCATCTCGTCGGGATGGGGAAGAACAACTTTTCGAACGGTAGAATCTAGTGTCGCAAACAGTTTGTTCTCTACCAATACTTCAGATCGAGACAATAAATTCATGATGGTGCTTTTACCAACATTGGTATAACCTACAAGTGCCGCACGCATTTCTCCTTGGCGCCCTGCCCTTTGAGTATTACCAATTTTTTCAACGTGTATCAACTTTTTCTTGAGTAGAGAGATTTTATTTCTCAGTATTCTTCGGTCCGTTTCAATTTCTGTTTCACCAGGACCTTTCATTCCAATACCTCCCTTTTGTTTGCTTAAATGAGTCCACAAACCGGTAAGTCTGGGTAGCATGAAAATACTCTGAGCGAGCTCTACTTGCAGCTTAGCTTGAGCAGTTTTTGCATTATTGGCAAAAATATCGAGGATTAAATGTGTGCGGCTGAGAACCTTAGTTCCGGGTAAACGATTTTCGATGTTTTTGATTTGTGCTGGACTTAACTCATCATCAAATACTGCAATGTCGATTTTTTCTACATCGCAGTAGTCGGCGATTTCTTGAATTTTACCTGAACCCACATACGTTTTAGGGTTGGGGTGTTCTAGGTTCTGTATGAAACGTTTTTTAGTGACTCCTCCTGATGAAAACACCAATTGTTCGAGTTCATCTAGGTACTCTTCAATCGGTAATACTTGCCCGTAGGAATTTACGCCGATTAAAATGGCTTTTTCTTGCTTTTTTGATGTGCCTTTCAAGCTTTTTGCTGGCAAAAGTACCACTAATTTGGCGTTGTGCATTCCAAGGTCGAATTTTGATAGTGGATGAGACCTTACTTAGCGCTCCTTGTGTTTTTTCTGGCTAAAACGAGTTTAGCTCAGAAGTATGTCTTATCGAATAAGCCCCAGCTAAATCAAAAAAAGAGTTTTTACCATGCGCCTATTGGTGAAAATCAATACGGTATTTTCACTCTTAATTATGCAAATGATTATTTGTCTGATGGATTCAGCATCGAACAGTACGACCGTGAGCTAGGTTTTGTTTCGGATCGTATGATTGATTTACCCCGGAGAACCTATGTTTTAAGGGTATTCTTAGTTGATTCCAATATTTACTGGGTAACCGCCGAGCGTAAGAGGAAAGAAAACCTTCGGTTAAATATATCTTCCCTTAAAGCAAACCTTCAAGGAGAAATACAAAGCAAGTTTTTATGTTCTTTACCTTTAAGGGAATGGGCACCTGACGATATTAATTTTGCCCTAGAAATAGAAGGCAGTCATTGGGCTGTTTCCACACTGAAGGGGATGCAGAATGGCACCTTACATTGGCTTAAAATATTCGATATAAATGGGCGAGAACTCTCAAGTGTCCAAGATACAGTGAAAGAGCGAATTTCAGATTTGGCGCTTACTGATTTGACCTTGGCGGATTCCATTCATTGTGCCGGAATATTAAAGATTCAAAGGCCCAAACGGTTGTTTCAAACCCGATCAAAGGATGAAGAGGTCTATCTCTTTCGATGTTTATCCCAAAACTCGTTGAATTACGAAATATGGGATTCTGAAAAGACTATCCAAACGACAGATTTAACCTTCGACCGAATGCGTAATGAGTGGTGTGCCGTTTCTTTAGTTGGCCCTACTCGCAGAGAAACAACAGGTTATCAATGTGTAAGAGCTAGTTTGAATAATGAGCAGATTGAAAATGTGAGTATGGAATTTACAGACATGCAAGCGCGCATTTTAGACGGTCAAATGAAAGCCAAGAAACGCAGAAATCCGCGTAATTACGTTCTTCGACGTGTCATTCCTACACAAGGTCGTGGTATGGTTGCACTACTGGAGCGATACGTGGAGTTAAAGCAGTTGGAAACTTTCTACATCAATGGGATTCCACAAACCGCCACAAAAGTGCTTTATAACTACAACGAAATAGGCGCAATTTTTCTGAATAAGGATGGACTCATTGATACAGTTCTTAGAATAAATAAAGAACAAACGGCAGCTCCTGGAACATCTTATTTATTAGGTTATGGTTCATTTGTCTGCGAAAACGGCATACATCTGGTGTATAACAATGATATTTCAAAAAATAATGAAGTCTTAGATGTGGTAATCAGACCGGATTACGAGATCGACAAACACACCCTGGTTAGCAGCGATAATTTTTATAATGTGGTGGTTCCCTTTGATGGTTTGGAAACGAGTTATTGTTCTTTCACATTACCTTTGGTGCGTGATAAACAATGGCTTTGGATGCAAGTATTGAACGGTGATTAAGTTTCTCTACGATAATAAAGTCACACAGTTTTTTGTGTTTACGCTTTGGGTTTTATTACTAAGGCTGGCGGCTTTTTTGATTTTGGGGGACATTGGTAGTCTTCTCCAAAAGGGAGTATTAATGGAGGTTTTGATTTTACTTCAGAACATACCTTGGTTGTCTTTTTTATTGTCAACCCTATTCTTCCTGATACAATCTTTTCTGTTCTTAAGGATTTGTGATGATTACAATGTAATCGAAAGGCCAGGATTGAGTGTATTCTTTTTTCTGGGGCTGTATTCAACCCTTTTTCCTTTAAATTTAGGTGTAGGATTTGTTCAAATCGGAACAACATTCATTTTATTGAGTTGGTTGTTTTTCTATCGCTTTATCAAAGAGGGATATAGCAAGCCATTTTTATTCTTGTCGGCTTTCTTTTTGGGTGTTTCCGGGTTATGTATTCCAGATTTTTATTGGTCTATCATTTTTTTATTGATAGTTATACCCGTCTTTAAAACCATATCAGCGGCAGATGTATTGGTGATTGTGTTTGCGATAATTATGCCTTATTACTTACTGTCTTCGTTGGGGTATTTGCTGTCAACGAATATGAATTTTTCAACGTTATTGGGTGTTTGGAGAGAATCGGCATCCTTCAACAGAGGGTTTGAGTGGACAGAACATGTTTGGGATGTCATTTTGTTGGCAAACTTATTACTGGTTTCATTTTTTGGAGTAATCAAAGTGCTTAGTTCTTATTATCGCTTTAACGTGGAAACGAGACGCAGTCGTTTGGCTATGTCACTTATTTCTGCATTCATCTTTCTGATTTGTCTTTTTCAATACGATGAATACGATTCTTATTTTTATTTGTTGGGATTCCCAATTTCCTTATATACCGCCACCGTTTTTAACATCGATACTCCGAGAAGATTAATCAAGTTCCTATTCTGGATTTACATCCTTATT
>VMCP01000057.1 GCA_008081305.1 Bacteroidota bacterium
TTCCAGCAATCCAGAAGGTAATTGAATCGGCCTTCCCACTCCAATGAGATTGCAAGTACTCAGTTGTGTAGTCTAATCTTAAAGCATAGGGGGAACTATGCACCAACTTACTCAATGAGTAAGTGGTTTTAGAAGTGGCAGGACCTTGATCGGCACTAAAACCGGTTGGTACATCGGTACCATCCATATCCCAAAACATAGGAAGGGTTCCTTGCCCTTGAAGGGCTTGATTTGTTGCAAAAAGTGCAACTAAAATGTATACTAGTTTTTTCATTATTCGCAATTAAAATGAGACCCTAAGTCCCGTGGTAAAACGCAACCCTTGGCTCACGAAAACCTCCATATTTCTTGGGTCAAATACAAACCCAGCAGCACCTGGGTCATTGATGTCGCTATTCGTACTTCTGTGTTGAGCATCAGAGATATAAAAATTATTGGTAAGATTGTTCACCATACCATAAATACGCACACGTACTTTGTTCTTCAACTTAAATGAATATCCTCCCGTAAGATTCATGTACCAATAATTAGGAATTTGAAATGACTCCTTTCCTTTCATATCTCCTCTCAAAGCTATGGGCTCAAAATCTGCAAATTGTTTACCAAAATAAACGTATTGAAGAGAAACATAAGCTCCAGGTATTAAGGTGGGTTCCCAACGGATTAAACCGGCAACTTGATTTTGGGCTGCATCACCAACGTGTACGCCCGTAGCATCAAAATCAAACGTTCCTACTGAATCACCAAATTCATTTCTAACCAAAGCAGTGCTACCCGATTTCCAGATCCAATCTCCAATATGAATAGATGCTTCGATGGTAATTCCGTCACCTGCTTTAAACGCTGATTGCACCTCAAAACCCATGTGTCTTGCTTGCAAACCGTTGATGTTGTAGGTTAAGGTATTATCATCTGCATCTCTAAAGGTTGGTCTAAAATCAACTGGGCGATTCCTCCAGTCGGTATAATATAAATTCAGGGTAGTCGAAAACCGTCTGCTTTTGTATTTAGCACCTCCTTCGATGGCATAAACCATTTCGTTTTCGGCGTCCTGAACAATGTCGTTACGTAAATCAAAAACGTTGCTAAATCGCACGGGTCGATTCAAAATACCAACGTTAGCAAAGGCATTGAATTTACGTGTGAAATTATAATTCAATCCCGTTTTTGCTGTGTACCCTGTGAACGTTAAAGAAGGTGTTTTACCTGGATTTTCGTTGGAGTCAATTCGGAAATAATCAATACGCTGATAACGGGTTTGACTCGTACTAACATTTACGAAGGTTGTCAATTGGTTTTTTGAGTATTCAGCTTCAAAGAACCCTCCATACCAGTCAACTACACCATCATTATGGTAAAAGAATTTATCACCTTTACGATACATGTGATTATTGTCTTTAAGCGGATTTTTTTCAGATGCGTCAGGGATGAAATATTCACCACCAAGTAAATCATACACCTCGCGCCAGTGTTGCCCCACATAAGATCTGAGGTCAATTCCACCCGTTAAAGACCAAAACCGCGAGGGTTTATATTGAGTAGTATTTAATAAACCGTACCAGACGTGATTGTTAACCGATCGTGCTAAAATACGATTTGCTTTGCGCTCTGTGGTTGAATAAGTAGGATCGTAGGCAGAAAACTGACCAAAGTCCATGTTTTGATTTACTGCTGACTGAAAATCGAATTGTCCATAAACGCTAGGCACCTGGTTTATCCCTTCACTTCTAGTTCCACCGCCTTGACCGATAGATACATAAGCGATGGTATTTGAAAACCACTTGTTGTTGGGCTTAAAATCATATTTCAAGTAAATCTGAGGTTTGTGGAACATATTGGTACGCTCATTCATGATGCGTTTGTCGGGCGCAAGAATAACATTACCTTTTTTATCCCAATCTACAGGTGTAGAAAATTCGCCCATGTGTTGATTGTACTTTCTACCTTGATCCACAGGCATATTTAATCCGTTACTCGCAGCCAGCAACGTATCCATACCAAGGTCTTTAGCTAATGCTTGATTGTAAAGGCTCAATCGTGCTTTATAGGACCGCTGACCGTGACTTTGAGGAGCACCCACCGCAGTAAGTGACAGCCTGTGTTTTCTACCCCATTCTTTTTCTGCTTTGAAAAAGTATGCCCACATATCATCAAAAAGTCCATCCACATATCCTGTACTAGTTCGGCGTGTAAGTGCAGCAGTAAAGCCCCAATTACCAGGGAGTAACCCACTTGAATAATCCAGATTAAATTTTTGATATCGGGAGTCGCCATATTCCATTGTTGCGGAATAACGTGGTTTCTTTGTGATACCACGGGTTATGATGTTAATCGTTCCACCCACTGCTGGATTTGCCATACGGCTACTTCCCAAACCTCTTTGGACTTGAGTTAAGGCGGTGACACTTCCTAAACCAAACCAATTTGACCAGTATACCCAACCATTCTCCATGTCATTTACTGGAATACCATCGATCATCACGTTTATGTTTCTTTGATTGAAACCACGGATGGTAATCCTCGCATCTCCAGCACCTCCACCCTGTTGTGTAGCATACACTCCGGGCATATTATTTAACAATACAGGCATGTCCTGGCTACCTAGTCGCTCTTTGATTTCTTTGCCCGAGATATTGGTGTAAGCCACCGGTGTTTTTCGGTCTTTCGCTAGAGAAGCTACGATTTGTACAGCTTGAATAGAAGAACTTAAATTCTCTAACTTAAAATTTACTCCTCGGATTAAATTTCGATCCGCTTGAACAAATTGTGCTTCAGTGGAGTACCCGTCAAATTCTGCCTTGACTTGATACTCTCCCATGGGGATTTTTAAAATATAATTCCCGTACTTATCTGTTTTTGTTGTTGTGCTACCCGCGGTAACACGAGCATTTTCAATCAACTCACCAGATATACCATCTGTTACCTTTCCTTTGATTGTTACCTGACCAATTGCAGAACCAACAAACCAAAGTAAACACACTAGACCCGCAAGGTAGCGCAACATAAAAAGTCTGTTTTATTTAGTGATTTGTCTAGTGATAACGTTTCCGTTCACCAACTCAATATGTAGGAAGTAAACCCCAGAATTAAGCTTTGTCATTTCCAACATGCGGTGCATTGGATTTTCCTGAGCAACAGGACTCACGATACTTACTTGATTTGTTAACTCTTGTCCGTTTACTCTAAAAACACGCACATTAGAAATCGCTGAATTTGCATCGATCAAAATACGACCTTTAGCTGGCACAGGATACACATTCGCGGTTGACTTTGGCTGTTTCTCGTTTGATAATGTTGCGCAACGGCAAACATGTGATCCCAATGAATCAAAGAAATCGCGAGGATATAATTCCCACTCAGCAGAAGGATCAAAATATTGTGGATTCACCGCTTGAGGAGCTGTTTCTTGAACACCACGACGAATAGGCATAATGGTATCAATACCCGTAATCACTTCCGGCTTACGAACCAATGTATGATTAGAGGTGTACCAAGTTCCGTTTCCTTCATTATACGGGAAAGAGTCACTCCAACCACCAAAAGGAGGACGCTCACCTATTTTACCAAAAATATCAACGGCTACCCATGTCTCATAATCTTCGTAATACTTATCTACCGATAGAGCATCATCTCCATTGAAAGACATACTATACGAAACATTGTAATCCTTACTTACGAACAAATCAGCTTTATAACGCAAATCTTCAACCACTGGAGTATCGTAACCCGTTCCGTTAGGATCTGTTCTATCAATCACCACTACGAAAGTTTCACGAGGACCTACTTTACCGGACAATACATCACTATATTGAGATGCCCAAGTAGCTGATCCATTTTGCCAGCGGGTTGTACGGTATTGAGACAAGTCAATTTCTGACTCTGTGGGATTGTAAAGTTCCAAGGCTTTGTTGTTTCTTGAACCTTCAACATATTCAGAGATGAAGATCTCAGTACAAGGGGTTACTTCTTGGGCGAAGCTTAACGAAGCCGAAGAAAATAATGCGGCTATTACAAATATCTTTCTCATAATTTTTTGCAAAAATCCTTAATTTTTATTCTTTCCTCAAATCTAATCCTTTTAATTTACGACCAATTAATACTTTAGTCACATTGTATTCACCAAAACTCCACAAATTTGAATCGGTCATGCGAATACGCAATTCCGTTCGATTCAGCAGCTTATTACTTCTATTTGGTATTCTAGGATGTGGAATTCAACCCGTAATAAAACAACAGGGTTTTATCCCAATTAATCAAAGTATTGCTGAAGACTCATCAACCCAAGGGTGGATCAACCGCTATTCGGATTCCCTAAAAAAGGAAATGGGTGTAGGCATTGGCTTTAGCCAATACTACTTCCAACCGGTTCAAACACGGGGTCGAGTAACCGAAAAAAGTCAATCTGAGGCAACTCTTGCCCGATTATGTGCAGATTGGACTCTTTTAGGAAGCAGAGAATGGGCGAAACAGAGTAATCACCCCGAGCCCCAATTTGCTATATTGAATCACTTCGGATTGAGAAAAAGTATCGATAGCGGACAGATACAGCGCGGTGATATTTATGAAGTCATGCCATTCGATAACGAAGTTGTTCTATTGGTTTTGAAAGGATCAGATTTATCAACCCTGTTTGATTACATTGCTAAGCTGGGAGGCACCCCCATTGCTGGGGCAGAATTATGGATTAATGATAGCACGTATTCTAAAGCAATCATTAATGGAAATAGATTCGATAGCCGAAAAAGTTATTGCATCGCTACCAACGATTTTATGCTTGGCGGTGGTGATGGTTTTAACATGCTTAAGAAGGCAAAAAGAATCACAAAAACAGGAATTTTTCTTCGCGATATGTTCCTAGAGGAATTAAAAAAGGAGTCTGTGTCAAATAACGGTCTTCTACCACGTCCAACCCTTAGAATACATCAACCATGAATAGAAGAAACTTTATTAAACGAACAGGTTGGCTATTTGCGGGTGGAATGATGCTTCGTCCTTTAGAATCCTGGACAAAACCAAGAGCAAGGCAATGGGCATTGCTCAATACCAATGATTTCCATAGCCGATTCCTTCCTTTCCCGGCCAATCATCGACGTTACCCCAATCAAGGTGGGATGGCCCGGTTGACTTCGGTTATTCAAGAGTATCGTTCAAAATACGAGCATTTGGCTCTTTTTGATTGCGGTGATGTGTTTCAAGGAACACCTTATTTCAATGTATTTCAGGGCGATCCAGAACTTTCATGGATGAAAAAAATGGGATACGATGCCACGACCTTAGGTAATCATGACTTTGATAAAGGTGTAAACCATTTATATACCCTAAGGAAACGGCATCAAACCCCGACGGTATTATGTAATTACGAAATGTCTGAATCGGAATTACAAGAAATCGTTACTCCTTACAAGGTTATCAAAAAAGGCCCTGTGAAAATTGGAGTTACTGGCGTATGCGTGAACTTAGAAGGTTTAATAGGTGAAAATAATCGACAGGGTCTGAGCTATATAAACCCCATTGACATCTTACAAGAAAACATAAACCAACTTCGTCACAAAGAGAACTGTGATACCGTCATCGTTTTATCTCATCTTGGTTTTGAATATCCAGATTCTGATAAGATCGATGATCTAACTTTAGCCAAGAAAACATCCGGTATTGATCTGATTCTTGGAGGACATACCCACACGTTCTTAGATGAACCTGTTACTCAAAAAAACAAAGATGGCAAGGATGTGGTCATACATCAAGCAGGATGGGCCGGGTTAAGAATGGGTCGCTTTGTTTTCGAATATTAGAAGCGGTACAAGGCTTTTACCTATTTTCGTATTCCTTTGACTGAACTAGAGAAAGACCATTCCGAAGAGGAAGAGTTATTTGAGCATTACGCTTTTACCGCTGACCCCAAACAAGAACTCATGCGCATTGACCGCTGGTTGATGCATAAAATAGCCAATGCTTCAAGAACAAAAATCCAGGCGGGAATTTCTGCAGGATGTGTACTTGTGAACGAGAAAACAGTTAAGAGTAACTACAAAATTAAACCCGCTGATCATGTGAGGGTGGTTCTACCTGAGGAGCCACGGGATACTGAAATATATCCTGAAAACATCCCCCTTGATATTATCCACGAAGACAGTCAGTTGGTGGTGGTAAACAAACCCGCTGGAATGGTAGTACATCCTGGTTTCAATAATTACACAGGAACCTTAGTTCACGCATTGGTTTACCATTTTGGAGAACTTCCTGAAAAAGGACAATATCACCGCCCAGGACTGATTCACCGTATTGATAAGGACACGTCCGGCTTGCTCGTAGTGGGTAAAACCGACGAGGCACTTACGCATTTGGGGAAGCAGTTTTTCGATCATAGTATAGAAAGAAAATACTTGGCTTTGGTATGGGGAGAACTGGCAGAGGACGAAGGCACCATTAGAGGTTACCTAGCACGGGATCCCAAAGACCGAAGAAAAAGCAAACACTTCGATGATCCTGAGGATGGAAAAATTGCCATTACTCACTACCGTGTGGTGGAGCGATTTCATTTTCTAACCCTTGTTGAGTGTCAACTTGAGACGGGAAGAACGCACCAAATTAGAGCACACTTTTCGCACATTGGCCATCCGCTATTTTCAGATGAAATGTATGGAGGGAGAGAAATTCGCAAAGGAGCAAACCTCCCAAAGTTCAAACAGTTCATTACCAATGGGTTCAAGCAGTTTCCAAAACAAGCCTTGCACGCCAAGGTATTAGGCTTTATGCATCCAACAGAAAATAAGAAAATGCACTTTGAGGCAGCTTTGCCACAAGATTTTCAGGAGTTGCTGGAAAAAGTTCGCAACTACTCCGCCCAATTATAAAATTTTGGTCTACTCGAAGCTGAGCACAATCTTGGCACTGCGCGGCTGAGACTGACAAGTTAAAACGAAGCCATCTTCAATTTCTTTATCGCTTAAGCCTTCTCGTTCCAGCATGTGCACGGATCCTTGACTCACTTTGGCACGACAGGTGGTACAAACGCCCACGGTGCAACTGTAAGGAGGATCAATTCCCTCTTTCATCGCAGCATCTAAAATGGTTGAATTTTCATCCACTTCAATGGTATGTGTTTTACCATAAACGGTCAAGGTTACTTCTGC
>VMCP01000138.1 GCA_008081305.1 Bacteroidota bacterium
TGTATTTCCCCAAAAAAATTCAAATTCCCGATTTCGGAGGAAATGATAAAAGCCAATGAGTTGAAATGCATTGTGTACAATAAAAGCGATTTTGAGTGGGCGGAGCAATGGGCTCAAACCTGCGATGCACATTGTGCATTATTCTTACAACCTGAATGGGATAGACGAGAAAAAATGATGCCATTGATTGTTGAGTATGTTAAGGAAAATCCACATTGGCGGATTTCTCTTCAAACCCATAAATACTTGAACATTCCCTGATTTATTTGTGATTGTAATGTGAGTAAGTCAAGCCCAAAAATTGAGTGGCAAAATGTACATTCGAAGATATATGGGCACAAAACGCTGGGCGTTACTTGCGGTAGGATTATTGTGGGGGTGGAGTAATGTAAATTTATCTGCCCGGTCTCCTGGAGGAAATTCTCTTCAAAAGATGATTTCTCAGTATGCTACATTTTCCGATACGACAGCCAAGAAGATTAGATCATTTTTCGATTATCACGGGCGAATTGGAAATTTCAGTGGCTCCTATTTAATGTATAAAAATGATAGTTTAATCTATGGTGCAAATGGTTACGCCATATATGGTAATCGAGATAGTATAGAGCCCAATAATCTCTTTCAATTGGCATCTGTCAGTAAGGTGTTTACCGCTATTTCTGTGATGACCCTTCATCAAGATGGATATCTTAATATTGAAGACTCTGTGCACTGGTATATCCCAGAACTAAATAACAAATCACTCACTATCAGGCAATTATTGAGTCATACTAGTGGATTGCCCGATTATTTTTATGTGAGTTACAAAGGTTTTGAACTTCCCCAAGGTCAAGGGCATTTAAAAAATGAGGACGTTATTGAAATAATCAATAAACAGAGTCGCCGTAAATACACGCGTCAGGGATATTATCACTATTCCAACACAAACTACGTCTTTCTTAGTTTGATTGTTGAAAGGCTGACCAAGATGGATTTTCGGACATATGTGAAAGAAAACATCTGTAAATACGCGGACATGAGGTACACACATATCTGTGATTTTGACTCTCTTCCTTTAGTCAATTATCCTGTTCAAGGTTATAAAAATTGGAGAGTATACGAGGACTTAATGTTCAACGGAACAACCGGCGATAAGGGAGTGTACTCAAATGTTTTTGAAATGTTTCAGCTGGATAGAGCTTTAAACGGTACTTATTTACTGCACGATGACACCAAAGAGCAGATGTGGACTCCACAAACATTAACAAAACCTACAGCCTACTATGCACTTGGTTGGAGAGTCAAGTGGATTGATGATCAAAAATGGGTTTTCCACAACGGTTGGTGGAAAGGATTTAGGACATACTTCTGGAGATGTTTAGACGAAGACAAGAGTTTTGTTGTTCTTACCAACAATGTACAAGGACCCTTTCTGTCAACTATGGAAATGGTCAGCTTGCTGAAATAATCAAGGAGCAATAAATCGGATTTGATTATATGCACTTTTGAAAATATACGCGCCACTTGCCAATGGTGGTAATATAACATCCTTGGAATCACCGAGTTTTTTTTTCTCGAAAATTTTCTCGCCGGTGTTACCAAAGATTTCAAAACCATCTAGACCTTTATTAGAGTGAATATGAACCAGCCCGTTTTGAACAAACCAAAAGGTGGTAGCGTCTGAACGATTTATTTGACGAGATGAAAGGGCGTCACGTTGATGTATAACGCCAATTGCGTCAAGATCGAACCCCGAACCGCCAAAATTCGTTGGCCAGGGATCGTTGATGATACGACCTTTGCTGTCGGTTGTACCGAATCGTGGATTGATGCATCCTACAACATCTTGGATTCGGACCCAATAAAATTCTGTGGGGAAAAAGGATTCCGTAGTATCTAAGTCGCTAATGTCAAATGGTGTACCGTAAGGCATTCTATACTTTCCTGCTAGGTTGTGAATCTCTTCGGCTTTGGTACTACCAAATGCAGGTGTCTGCACTTGGGTGGGTGTTAAAGATTCTGATGGTATTCTATAGAATTTAACACCATCTAGACTCACTTCAACATGCGCTAATTCTAAAAATGAGTCATTAAAAGCATTTTCAAATACCGCAAAATCATATCCTGGTTGATTCACAATTGGGTTTGGAAAATACAGCGTGATGGATCCAGAATCTCCAAGGCTGATAACACCGGCTGAACGCGCTTCTCCAAGAGCAGACTCTTCAGAACCCACATTGGCATATCCTGAATCAGGTTGTGAAATATCGCGGTAACCCACAGCAGATTGCGCCTGATAAGCCCAGTTTACAAAACAGCTTGAATCCCAAGGTATTGCCGTACTACCTACTTTACCAGCTGCAGGTGCAAATTGAGAAAGTAGATAGCACGGATAAAAAATTAAAAACAATATGGAAGCACGGAACTTAAGCACGCAGTCTTTGTTCTATGCTGTTAGCAATTTCATCGCACTCTTGGTGATTCTTCCTTAAAAGAGCCTCTGCTTGATTTACGATGTTTTCAGCCCATGTTCTATCTCCAAGGTCTTTTGCATTGATAAGTACATTGAACCATGCACCTCTCACTGCTGTTTTGATACATATAGCCCCAACACCAACATCACTAAGGCTATTTGGATTACCTTTTTCCGCCATTTCTCTCAACAGTGGTAAGCAGTCATAAGCCGCCTGCATGGTTTTAAAGGGAACTTCTGTAGCGTATTGTGATGCCTTTTCAATGGCTTTTTTTCTTTCCTCTTTCTGTTCTGATGTGTCTTTGGGAAGTCCAATAGCCGCCATAATGGAATCAAAAGCCCTCGTATCTTCATCTACCAAAGCAGTCAATTTAGCAGTATGTTTTTGGCCTTCTTCTGCCCAAGGCGAGAACTCAGATACTCGATCTTCCCAACCTCTTTTTGCGGCGCTAAGATTAGCAACCATGGTTCCCAATGCCGCTCCAAGTGAGCCGGCTAAAGCAGCAATACTTCCACCTCCGGGGGCAGGAGAATCTGATGCAGTTTCAAGAGCAAAGTTCTTTACACTCATGTTTACTAATCGCTCGTCGGATTCATTGCGCAAAAGGTATTCAATGATTCGAGTTTTGGGGTCGAACTCAGATATTTCATTTAATCCCATGCTTTTTATCGCAATATCTACAAGCGTAGCTTCATCAACACCGCTACTTAAACCTTGCTGCTCTAAAAAGTATTTCCCTGCCTGTAGCATAGGTTCAAGTGGTACCAAACCAACCAATTCACTTCCGGTTACTCGTACACCTCTGGCCTCGGCAGATTTTCTTGTTTCTTCAAAAACCAGATGCAGAGGAGTTTCTCTGAAATTGGTTAAATTAATGCTAATCTGAGCAATTCCATATTCTTCAATGTACCAACCGATTCCTTTTACATGTTTTAGTTTACCAGGAATACGAATGGGTTCTCCATTTTCGTCTTTTACCACTGGGCCAACATAAGGGTTGCCCTCTCTTTTTACTCGACCTTGTTCGCGAACATCAAATGCAACGCGATTGGCAATACGTGTGCTTTTGGTATTTAAATTTACATTGTAAGCAATAAGAAAGTCCCTCGCTCCAATACAAGTAGCGCCTGATTGAGCGTTCATTTCTTGTGGACCGAAATCTGGCTTCCATTTGTCTTCTTTGATCTTATCAAAAAAACCTTCGTATTCTCCTGAACGAATGACACTCAAATTTGATCGTTCCTTATCGGGTTGAGCAGATTCGTATAAATAGGCAGGAATGCTTAGTTCTTCGCCTACTCTCTGAGCCAATTGCCGCGCGTATTTTGCGGTTTCTTCCATCGTGATACCCGATATTGGGATTAACGGACAAACATCGGTTGCTCCCATTCTCGGGTGTTCCCCCTGATGTTGGCTCATATCAATTAAAGTGCTTGCTTTTTTTATGGCCTGAAATGCCGCTTCAATGACATTTTCAACTTCTCCAACAAACGTAACCACGGTGCGATTTGTTGCCTTTCCGGGGTCAACATTTAGTAACTTGACTCCTTCTACTTTTTCAATTTCTTGAGTAATTTCATTGATTACTTGAAGGTTATTACCCTCACTAAAATTAGGTACACATTCTACGATACGAGACATACTACAAAACTAAATGATTTTGGGCTCTATCTAACGCCTTTGGTAATTTGTAAAATTCACAAAGAAAACAGACCAAATAGTTAAATAACAGACGACGGATAACGATTTCTTTCTCCGTCAATGAGTATCTTTGTCGACCTTTTTATGACATTAATTAAATCCATCTCAGGAATAAGGGGAACGATTGGTGGAAGTCCAACCGATAATTTAACCCCAGTAGATATTGTGAAATTCGCAAGTGCGTATGGAACATGGCAACTCAGGCAGCATTCGCAGGCTAAAATAGTGGTGGGAAGGGATGCCCGTATTTCCGGTGATATGGTGAGTAGTTTGATCATTCAAACGTTGATAGGATTGGGTTTAGATGTTGTTGATTTAGGGTTGGCAACCACTCCGACCGTTGAAATGGCTGTACCTGCAGAAAGCGCTCAAGGGGGTATCATTGTAACTGCATCTCATAATCCTAAACAATGGAATGCACTCAAGCTATTGAATCAAGCGGGTGAATTTTTAAGCGCTTTAGATGGAGCGCAAATACTAGAAATTGCAGAGAAAGGAGAATTTGAGTATGCCACGGTTGATAAACTTGGGAAACGGGAACAAAAGGACTATCTAGAATACCACATTCAAAAAATCCTTGAAATGGACATTGTGGATGTGGATGCCATTAAAAAAGCAAATTTTAAAGTGGCCGTTGACCCTGTGAACAGCGTCGGAGCTATTGCCGTCCCAGCGATGTTGAAAGCCCTCGGTGTAGAAGATGTAATCATTATAAATGGAGAGGTAAACGGCGTATTTGCTCATAATCCTGAACCATTGGCAGAGCATCTAGGTGAACTATCAACTATTGTCAAATCCGAGAAATGTCACCTTGGTATAGTTGTTGATCCGGATGTAGACAGATTGGCATTTGTCTGTGATGATGGTGAAATGTACGGCGAAGAATATACTCTAGTAACGGTTGCAGACTATGTTCTTGCCCATAAAGCTGGAGCTACCGTGAGTAATTTATCGAGTACCAAAGCGCTTAGAGATGTTACCGAGAAGGCAGGACAAACGTACCACGCGAGTGCGGTTGGAGAAGTTAATGTGGTAGAAACCATGAAAAAACATAATGCCGTAATTGGTGGTGAAGGTAATGGTGGAGTTATTGTTCCTGATTTGCATTACGGCCGTGACGCCTTGGCGGGTATCGCATTATTTTTAAGTCATGTTGCACAAAAACAAATGAAGTTGAGTAAGCTTCGTGCGACTTATCCAACCTACCAAATGTCGAAAAATAAGGCGGAATTATCTCCAGAAATGGATGTCGATGAAGTTTTGGAGAGAATTAAAGATAAATATGCAAAATGGCCCATCAATACCATAGATGGCGTGAAAATAGAATTTGATGGAGATTGGGTGCATTTGCGTAAAAGCAATACGGAACCCATCATTCGAATATATGCGGAGAGTACCTCATTGGTAACCGCAGAGAATCTTACAAAAAAAATACTCCAGGATATCGGAGACTTAATGAACTAAACTATGTCACTTCAATGCGGAATCGTTGGTTTACCCAACGTGGGTAAATCTTCTCTATTCAATGCTGTTTCATCAGCTAAAGCTCAGTCAGCAAATTTCCCTTTTTGTACCATCGAACCCAATGTAGGAACGATCACCGTTCCTGATGAAAGAATCAATAAATTAACTGAAATTGCTGACCCCGAAAACGTCGTACCAACCACTATTGAGATTGTGGATATTGCAGGCTTGGTGAAAGGCGCTTCAAAGGGAGATGGTTTAGGTAATCAGTTTCTTGGCAATATCAGGTCAACCCATGCAATTTTGCATGTTTTGAGATGTTTTGATGACGATAACATCATTCACGTAGATGGTAGTGTGGACCCTATCAGAGATAAAGAAATTATCGACACGGAACTGCAGCTGAAAGATTTAGAGACCTTAGATAATCGAATTTCTAAAACCCAAAAACAAGCCAGAACAGGCGGAGATAAAGATGCACTTAAAGCGCTAGAGGTTTGTGAACAGTTCAAAGCTCATCTGGAAAAAGGTTTAAATGCTCGATCTTTAGAAATGGATGCTGAGCGCCGTGCCTTAATTGCCGACTTGAGTTTACTCACAGACAAACCAGTGATGTACGTGTGTAATGTGGACCCGGATAGTGCAAATACTGGTAATCAGTATGTAGAAAAAGTGAGAGAGGTAGTAAAAGACGAAGATGCAGAGATACTCATCATTTCAGCAGCCATTGAATCAGAAATTGCTGAACTAGAAAGTTTTGAGGATCGTCAACTGTTCCTGGAAGAACTAGGATTAGAAAACAGTGGAGTTGAAAAACTCATTCAAGGTGCTTACAATTTGCTCAACTATATTACATATTTCACAGTGGGTAAAAAGGAAGTTCGTGCATGGACCATCACCAATGGAATAAAAGCCCCTCAAGCCGCAGGGGTTATCCATACCGATTTTGAAAAAGGATTTATCCGTGCAGAAGTTATAGCCTACGACGACTATGTCGAACTTGGATCAGAGTCTGCCTGTCGTGATGCAGGTAAATTAAGAGTTGAAGGAAAGGAATATATCGTCAAGGATGGTGATTGCATGCATTTCCGATTTAACGTTTAATTAGAAAACAAAATTGAAAGAGGTGTTGAGCATGATACCTCTGGTATTCCTGTTTTCGTTATTAATAGGAAGGAAATAGGCAGCACGGGTATCCAATAAAACGTGCTTGCTCTTGAATACTTCAACTCCAATATTTAGTGATGCAACACCACTTGTTTGTTGCGGAGCATCGTTGTACTGATTTGGAATCAATAAGCCTAGGCTGTAACCGCTGTATAAATTGAAGAATTTTCTTCGACCTCTACCAAAATGTCGCGTGTAGAAGTCTTGACCAAATTGAACGAGAAAAAAGTCATTTTTAGTACTGCTCAATAGAGAGTCGTTTAAATCCTGTTCGGTATAAGGGGTTATAGGCTTTAAAACACCCAATTCCATATAGCTTTTTCCACGTGTAAATAAATAC
>VMCP01000267.1 GCA_008081305.1 Bacteroidota bacterium
TTAATTGAATAGGTAACTTTCTATGCTTAATGCCCAACTCAGTATTGATACTTTCTTCAGGTAACACGCCTTCTTTTGAACCTGCAGGTGTGAAGCCTTTGTGAATACCGGAGAAAATAGTCCATGAGCCGACCGATTTATTCAGACTAATTCCCGGTAAAAGCACTTGCGTGCGATTCTCTCTCAATTTGATGATATTAAAATCCCTTTCTGCATTGGATTTACCGAAATCTACGCGCGAAACCATTATGTTTTCACCTCGGAGACCTGCTTGCAAGGTCCAAGAGCGATAGCTCGCGGTTGCTCTATAATACGCACTTTGAGCCGAAGCAAAATCGATTCTATTACCCGCTTCGCCTTGTGCGCCATTCTCCAAAAGTTGTATGGAATTTTTTAAGCTGTATTTATCAGATTCTTGGAATCGATCTTCCTCATCGTAATGCATACGCAAACCTGCTTCCTGTGTAAACTTAATTGACCCAATATTTTCCGTCCACAAACCTCGCAATTGCATACCCTGGCTTTTATACTGACGTCGATTGGCCTTGATATACCCAACCGTCGAATCGCCTTCCACTCCATCCATGGCAGCAAACTCTTGAGCGTATTTTACGGGATCCATCAAAATGGAGGCAATACCTATCGCGCCATTACCTGCATCTACTTTATCCAACTTGTACCAATTTCTTCCAGCACCTTGACGGTACACATCCGCACGGAACCAACCTTTTTTTAAGTTCGCAGTGTAAGAAAAACGCAACATACTACGATCTAAAATCATGCTATCGCGATTGGCTGCAAAGTATTGCTTACGCGGATTCGATTGCGCGTCAGCAAGACTCAAACCCACATAACTTTGATTGGACCTTTCCTGCGTTCCGCCAAAGAATAATTCTAAATGATGAAGATCCCTTTCATCCAAGTGGTGCCCAATTTTCAAATAGCCGTCGTTCAAAGCATAACCTCCAACCTCTTCATTATTGAACTGCTTAAATCCATCGGCTTGGCTTCTATTCAAGGCTAAACCGATGGAAGTTCTTTTGGCAATTTTCCATTCTCCTTGAGTGAAGTTTCTAAGCTGCCCGTAATTACCAAAAGCAGATGTTACCATCAAATCGTTCTTCTCATCTAATACCGGCGTTAACATATTGATTGCTCCACCCGTGGTTTGAGGTCCAGCGATAAGCTGCGAGGATCCTTTCAAGATTTCAATATTTTGGTACTTCCACATTGCAGGTGTGTAATAAGCCGCAGGAGAAGCATAGGGCGCTGGCGAAGTTAATACGCCATCCTCCATAAGCGTGACACGACTAGAACGCAATACGCCCGTGCCGCGAAGACCCACATTCAAACGTAGGCCCCAACCATCTTCTTGTTGGGTATAAACACCTGGTAAAGTTTGTAAAATTTGATTCCCATCCACCTGATCAAAGCGTTTGATATCCTGCTCAGATAAAAGTATTTCTGAACCACTTAAATGTGCAATTTGACCAATATCCTTTCTAGGAGCCAAAATAGTCACCGATTCCATCTCCACTGGGGCAATGGACGTACCATGTGTCGAGTCTGTTTTTGAATGTTGTTGGATCGTTAATTGAGCAAAACTACTAATGGCCCATAAACCTAGAAAAAAAGCAACTATTCGGTACACGTTTTATTTAGATTAATTCTAATTAGGGGCAAATCTAAAATTTATTTAGACTAATTCAAAATAGTGGTCGCGTCAGTTTTGGGTAATCAAATCAATTTTTCATAATTTGTGCTGATTATGAAGAGATTAGCGGCTTGGATATTTTGTTTTTTTTCTACTTTCTCCCTTGTAATGGCTCAGTCTAACGACATTGCATTGGATTTTGACGGAGTAGATGATTACATGGAAACCTCATATTACGGAGTATTGGATTCGGGAGCAAGAACCCTCGAAGCTTGGATAAACACCAGTAAGAATTACGATGGCAACCAAGGCTATAAACAGGGGGTTATTGCCAATTACGGTGATTTCTCTACTTCCAACCGCTGGACCCTGAATATCTACCGAAAAAATTCCCTCCGAATTGAAGTTCAAGGAAATGGACTTTCCGGAAACATTGCGCTGAATGATGGAAATTGGCACCATGTAGCGGTCACCTATGACCCCAAAGACACGTTGGATTACCGACTGTATGTGGATGGGAAACTCGATACCGCTGGGAACCTTACCGTTCCTACCAATACCGCAAAAAATCACCCACTCATTGTGGGTATGCGCATCGATGGCATCAATTATTTTGAAGGACAAATTGATGAAGTTCGGATGTATAATTATGCCCTAAGTCCAACGGAATTGAATGCGTATATTTCTAAGGAGTATTGCTCAAACCCCAAAGGATTGGTGGCGTATTATAAACTCAATGAAGGGAATCCGAGAAGCAACAACAGCAGTAACAAACAAGCCGATGACTATTCAGGAAATTACAAACATGGAGACCTCAAGAACTTCGCACTATCCGGTACCACTTCAAACTGGGTAGACGGAGCCGGATTGAAAGGAGGACCGTCCATGGAGCGCGTAAAGTTTTTTGATTGTGTATCGGTTACCTCACCCAGCAAAAAATACGTCTGGACAAGAGATGGTACATTTCGTGATACCCTTACCAATGTGTACGGGTGTGATTCTGTTATACTCGCTTCTGTAAATATTGGGAACGACAGTAACATACGATATATTCAGTCTTGTGGGCCGTATACCAGTCCAAAAGGCATCATTGCAGATCGCGACACCTTCTTTACGGAATATTACACCTCTGTACCGGGATGTGATTCTATTGTTTCCTACAGCGTATCGGTGCGGGAACAATTTGATACCCTTTACAACATAAAAGCCTGTGATGAGTTTAGTACACCACTGGGTAAAACCACAAAAACCAATGCCCTACTCATTGATTCATTTGTGACCAATAGCGGATGCGATTCTATTGTTCGTTATCAAATCAAAATAAACTACAAACAATATGCATCGGATACCGTCATAGGTTGTGATTCGGCTACTCACCTGGGTATTACCTATTACAAGTCAAAACTTATTCAAAACACTTACCAAACATTTCAAGGATGTGATTCTATACAGACCACATTGATTCGTGTGAATTTTAGCAAGCAAAAAACAATTCGTTTGGACGGCTGTGATTCGGTTGTCACTACATCAGGAAAAACACACTACAAAAACGGCACCTATCAAGAATACTATCAAACCATTCATGGGTGTGACTCAACCGTTAGCTACGATGTACATATTCATCACCCTACCTATCAAATAGATACGCTTTGGGGATGTGTAGAATTGATCCATAAAGGCAAATTGTATACATCCAACACCCTTTTAGAGTACAAAGGGCAAACCTCATTTGGTTGTGATTCAGTCCGCGATTTACAACTCATGGTCATCAACATCAACTCTACGGCTGAGATTAAGGATTCCATCATTGCTCTCAATGAAACCACCTTTGATAGCATCTACTGGTATGATTGTGCCGACAATCAAAAATTAACGACTGAAAACCTCACAGACTTTGTGATTCCGTTCTCGGGTAGGTTCAAAGCGAGAATCTTTTATAAAGACTGCCAAAAATGGACTCAGTGCTATGAAGCCTACAAACAGAATAGCGTTCAATCCTTTGCTTCGCTTGGCCTTCTTG
Source organism: Bacteroidota bacterium (assembly GCA_008081305.1). GTDB lineage: Bacteria > Bacteroidota > Bacteroidia > NS11-12g > UBA955 > VMCP01. The sequence goes on from VMCP01000267.1 coordinate 3,675, forward strand.
CATACCCCAACCCAAGCAAAGGAACATTCAGTATAAAAGGACTACAAACACAGGATATCGTTAATCTTTACGATGTAACAGGAAAGAAACTCGTGCTTAAAAAGATTGAGCAAAATGGGTCTATCCTATTTGAGGCACCCACTAGGGAGAACCAGACAACTTTGGGCATTCTTGAGGTTCAGCGAAAAGGATCCGGCACCTACAGGACCCTAATCCGTTTTGAATAATGATTACATCGTAAGGGGGTAAATACGCATCCTCGATTGATGCACCCTGATATCCCCCGTCGTGTCGATTGACTCATAATTTAGGTTTAACTCCTTGTAAAGTACGCGTAATGAATCACTCTTAAATTTAGCTATCTCATTCGCCAAGTTATCCAGAGGCTTATAGCGCTTATAATTACCCCGTTTTAACTCATTGATTACTCCTTTTAACCGGACCATATAGGACCGGTATTTTTTAGTTGCATTTCGAATCAAACGTTTGGATTCAAAGTTATCCTCGTAGTATTTGATGCGGTCTCTATCCATCTGAATGGTTTTGTTCAGTAAGGTTAACTTCTCCGCACGAAGCTGATACAATTCTTTTTCCAACACCGTTACACTATCAATAGCTAAAAATGAATCGGTTACGCCAAAATTGGTAACCCGTAATAATTGAAATCCTTGATCCCTTAATGACCCACGGAGTAACTCTTCTGCCCTGATTTGATCATTGGTCCGTTGGGGAAGAATCTCTTCCTCATTCTTTTTCTCAGGGGATGTAGAACAGGCACTCAATGAAAGGAAACCAGAAAATAATAAGCTGTAAATAAATCTCATAAACAAAAAAGGGGCGATGATTATCGCCCCTATATACATATAAAATTATACTTTACAATTGGTCAATGAGGTCTTTGTAATAGTCGAAGTTACTCTTCTTCAATTCCCATGAACACACCACTTCTGGAGAGTTTTTGATGTACATATCCACAATCATATCATCCATGTTCCACTCACATGCATTCTTATATTTACCGCTTTCGATTAACCACAAAGGTTTCTTTTCACTTTGTTGAAACGCGCGATCTACTTTATACTGACAGCTAGTTTCTTCACCGTATTTACCAGAAAATACCAACTTCAACTGATTGAACGCAGGTTCTAAATCCGAAATAAACTTGGGGTTTTGCTTGAGCTTCACTTCCACTTTTCTCACCTTACGTGGTTGCTCACCAACAGCTACCGACTCTTCAATAACCAAGACACATTCGTAGGTATTCAGAAACATCCCTTTTAAAACGGGCTTACCACCATCGCTCTCTACTCTGGTGTAACCAATGTTGATTAACTCGGTAACAAACTGATCGGTGGTATTATCCAAAGGAATACCGAATAATTTTTGAGCGTATGATTCACTCGCTGTAAACATCAAAGTCAATAAGACTAGAACAAAATTCCTCATACTCCGAAGGTAATACCAAACTTCTCAAGGCGTATTAATGAATTATAAACGTTTTAGAACCCCCTGCATAGTATTTAGGACAGGCCCTAACCCTATTTCATAACATATCAACTTTCAAAGTTTGAAAACTAAGAAATCCTGTGAGGTCCTTAAGGAACCAGAAATTTTAATTATTAATCTCGTACGTGAGATCCATCGTAACCGATGCCGTTTTGTATTTGGAACTGGTGTTATAGGTACCACCCCAGCTGTATTCATCCGTAGAATTTTGTCCGACGATTTGAAATACGCCCATATCCGCTGATTTTAAATCGCCAATGGAAGCTCCTGCTTTTTGAGCTATGATCTCGGCACGGTTTTTCGCATCTTCCGTTGCCAAAGAAATTAAATCGTGTTTCAAATTATCCAACTCATTGAAGTAGTAACGCGGACTCTTACTGTAAAACTCTAGTCCTTGATTAAGAACTTCGGTAATGGAACGCGATACCATTTCTACTTTCTCTAACTCACTTGACTCGATCGTCACATCTTGACTCAATCGATAACCTAAAAAACGCGATCCTATCCGACGGCCATCATTATTGTAAATGGACTCACTGCGTTTATCGGTTTCAACGGCTCCAAACACCATTTCTTTTTCTGCAACGCCTTTGCCCAATAGAAAAGACTTCACAATATCCTGGTGTTTTTTAAGCTCGGCGTATGCTCCTTGCAAGGTCTCGTTGGTGGTATAGAAGGACCCTTCCCATACAATCAAATTTGATTTAAAACTCTTGGATCCAATTCCTTTTACCTCAATGGTATTCTTTTCTGAATAGGTGTACCGATGCATGTAGGCGTAACTAAGGATTCCCACAGACAATAAGATCACGAGGGCATAGGAAGTAGTTTTTTTCGGGCTAGACATAACCTAATAACGCTGGAATCGTCGCTAATATTGGTTAGGAATTCAATTCATCAAACTTGGCTTTCATCGTGGGGTTGCCACGGGTGAGCTTTTTGATGCTGAGATCATCTGCCTTGTTGTTGGCCAAGCGCAAATTGTTTTCAGATGACAACAATGCGTCCTTGGTTTTTTGAAGATGCACAATGGTTTTATCGATTTCCTCGATGGCCGTTTTGAACTTGCGACTGGCTAAATCGTAGTTCTTGGCAAAGCCTTCCTTAAAGGTGTTGATCTTCTCTTCGAAGTTGGTGATATCGATGTTTTGCGTGCGCATCACATTGAGCTCTTGCTTGTACTTCAGCGAGTTGAAGGCCGCATTCCGAAGTAAGGAAATGATAGGAATGAAAAACTGCGGACGAATCACATACATCTTCTCGTGGCGATATGACATGTCCACAATGCCACTGTTGTAATATTCGTTATCGGACTCCAAGAGGGATACCAAAATCGCATACTCACACTTTTTATCCTTGCGGTCTTTATCTAGCTTATTAAGAAAATCTTCGTTCTTCTTTTTGGTGGCCGTGGCATCGCTCTCGTTTTTCATCTCAAACATGATGGACAAAACCTCTACGCCATCCACAACTTCTCGGTAAATGTAATCGCCTTTCGTTCCGCCGCTGGCATCGTTGTCTTTTTCAAAGTAGGCATGTTGAAAAGCCGTTGATCGCAATTTGTTAAACTCATTTTCACAATGCTGTTCCAGCGATTCTCCAATCATTTTGGTGGACAACTTTAACTTCATCTCTTTCACCCGTTCTATTTCTTCGTCTTTCAGTCGGATGATGGATTCTTGCACCTGAAGTTTTCCTTGAAAGTCTTGTTTCAGGGAGTTTTCGAGGTTTTGCTTTTCCAATTCTTTGAGATCCAGTTTACTTTTAAACTCATCGCGCTCTTTGGATATGTTCTGCACCGCCTGTTGAATGGCCAATTTGGCTTCTGCATCGAACTTGGCAATTGAGGCTTTCAACTCACTGATTTCTTTGTCTTTTTGGGAAACCTGCTCG